>CAZKDZ010000085.1:0-5027 GCA_964551635.1 uncultured bacterium
GGCGAATACCAGATCGGCCCGATGAATCTGCTGAAAGAGACCGGGATCAAAGACATGAACGATACCCAGAAGTGGCTGCTGGCGGCGGCGTATCACCTGGCCGGCGTGGAGCGGACGGCGGCTCAGATCCTCATCCCGGCCGGAAAGCGGGTGGAGGAATACACCGAATCGGGCGGGACCTACGGCTCGGGCATGCGGGATCTGGCGATCATTCTGAATACGCTGGTCATGTTCGAACGCTGGTCGGAAGCGGACGAGGTCGCCAAGGACCTGGGCCAGGCGCTCGCGTCGCAGAAGTGGTACAGCACCCAGACCACCGGGTTTATGCTTCTGTCCCTGGGAAAATACGTCCGGTCTCTCGACAGAGGAGAGGACGGCCCGCCCGTGCTCGCCGGCACGATCCACCTTCCGGATGGACGGGAGGCGCCGTTTGAGACGGATCAGCCGGCCTGGCACGTCGAAATCGAAGAGGGCTTTGGCCGGGAAGTCGCTGTGACGCTGGATTCGGCGTCGACCGTCAGGAGGGCGTTCGCAACCCTGGACTGGGACGGAGTCCCGCTTACCGACGACGAGGGAGATACCTCCAGCAAGCTGGCGCTGAAGGTGCGCTGGATCAACGACGATGGGCTGCCGGTCGATCCCTCCGAACTGTCTCAGGGTGAGAACTTCTGGGGTCATTTTCGTGTGCGCAATCTGAGCGTCGCGCGAAACATTGAAGAGCTGGCCCTGGTCCAGGTGCTTTCGGCCGGATGGGAAATCGACAATCCGCGTCTGTCCGATCGGACGGCGCCGGAATGGACGAAGCGTCTGAATCTGAACCGGGAGGAATACATGGACGCGCGCGACGACCGCATGATGTGGTTTTTCGATTTCAGGAGCCGAAGGGATCTGGATTTCGTCGTCCGGTTGAACGCGGTTACGTCCGGGTCGTTCAGGCTGCCCGCAACGGTTGTGGAAGCGATGTACGACCGAACCTACCGGGCGACCGCGGCCGGAAAACGGGTTGTGGTGAAACGGAGATAGAAGCCACACGGTTGCCAGCGCCATAATTTGGGCGCCCACAAGGGACGTCCCTACGCATGCGACATCGGCGCATAATCCAGAGAGATCGATTCGTGGATTTTTGGTATTGTAGGGGCGTCCCTTGTGGGCGCCCGGCGGATCGAATTGCCACTATGTGGCGGCGAGTACGGGACGTAAGATGAACCGACGATCGTTTTCAAGAGCTGCGGATATGCTTCGGAAGCGGCGGCGGATTGCGTCGGCGGGAGGAATCCGTCGCGGGCCCCTTCCTGCAAGTGGCAGACTCGCGAAGTCGGGGGTCCTTCTTGTGCTGCTTCTCTTCTCCGTGGCGCTCTATGTTTCCATTCCCCTGCCGGACCCCCTCTTCGAGCCGGACTACAGCACGGTTGTATTCGACGAGCGGGGGCGGATCCTGCGGATGTTCCTGAATGGCGGCGATCAATGGTGTTTTCCCCACCGGGCGAACGCCGATGTTCCACTCGCCCTGGAGCAGGCGGTGCTCCTTTTCGAGGACCGCCGATTTTACAAACATCCAGGTGTGGATCCACTGGCGCTGCTCCGTGCCGTCTATCAGAATATCCGTTCCGGAAAGGTCGTCAGCGGCGCGAGCACGCTGACGATGCAGGTTGCCCGGATGGCGTCGCCCAGGAAAAGGACCTATCTCAACAAGACCCTGGAGATGCTCCAGGCGATGAAAATCGAACTCCATTATGACAAGAAGCAGATCCTGAACCTCTACGTGGACCACGCGCCCTATGGCGGCAATATTGTCGGCTACCGTGCGGCCGCCCAACGGTATTTCGGCAAGTCACCTGAACGGCTGACCTGGGGAGAGGCCGCCACGCTGGCGGTCCTTCCGAACGCGCCCGGTCTGATATCGCCTCTGGCCGACCCGGAAGAACTGCGGCTCAGGCGCGACCGGCTTCTGAAGCGGCTGCACAACGAGGGAACGATCGACGCCGGGACATTCGGCCTGGCGAGGCGGGAGAAGGTTCCGGACGGCGCCAGGCGGTTGCCGATGGACGCGCCGCATCTGGCTCGGCGATTGGAGTCGTTGCATCGGAGTACGAATTTAAGGACGACCGTTCACAGGGACATTCAAAGACAGAGCGCGGAGCTCGTCAATCGACACGCCGCGTTCCTGGGGCAACGGGGCGTCCGAAACGGAGCGGCCCTTGTGGTCGATACCCGATCAGGGAAGGTACGCGCGTACGTCGGATCTCAGGGATTCTTCGACGACCGGAACCAGGGTCAGGTGGATGGCGTTGCGGCCGCAAGGTCCTCCGGATCTCTGCTCAAACCGTTTCTGTTCGCCCTGAGCATCGACCAGGGCCTCCTGCTGCCCCGGACGCGGCTCCGGGATCTACCCACCCACTACGGCGCCTTTTCCCCGGGAAACGCCGATGGGAGCTTCGCGGGCCTGGTGACGGCAAGGGAGGCGCTGGTCCGTTCCCTGAACGTGCCCGCGGTCCGGTTGCTGGACGGGTATGGGATGGACCCGTTTTTCAGGTTCCTGAAATCCGCCGGGCTGACCACGCTCATCCGGTCCCCCGCAGATTACGGTCTGCCGATGATTCTCGGCGGCGTGGAAGTCAGCCTGTGGGACATGGCGCAATCCTACCGCGCGCTGGCCAACGGCGGCCGCTTCAGTCCGCTCAGGGTCCTTGCCGGAACGCCCGACCCGGAGGGACCGGCGCTCATCAGTCCGGGCGCATGTTATCTGACTCTCAACATGCTTCGAGACCTCAAGCGGCCCGGCGTGGAATATTACTGGCATCAGTACCAGAACCAGTGGCCGATCGCGTGGAAGACGGGTACCAGTTACGGGAAACGTGATGCATGGGCGATCGGGGTGAGTCCCGAGTGGACGGTAGCCGTATGGATTGGCAATTTCGGCGGCCGTGGGAATGCGGACCTGACTGGCGCGAGTTCGGCCGCGCCGCTCCTGTTCGACCTGTTCAACCTGCTGCCGAAGCAACGCGAACACGCCTGGATCGAAGCGCCGGTTGCCGGCCTGAGGGAGCTTCAGCTGTGCGCGGATACCGGATTCCGGGTGGGTATGCACTGCGAACGCCGGGTTTCCGTGGAAGCGCCGATGCATATGAAGCCCCTGCGGTCGTGTCCCTATCACCGGACCTTTCAGGTGACGCTGGACGGAGGCCATCGCGTGTGTTCGCTGTGCTGGGAACCGGAGGACCGCCGTCCTGTGAGCCGGCTCGTGTTTCCGGCGGACGTCGCGCAGCATTTGCGGCAGCGGGGGCAGGCTCCGGGCATGGTTCCGCCGCACAAACCGGATTGTCCGGCCGGCGCCGGGTCCGATCCGTTGAAGATCGTCTATCCACATCACAACGCCAGGCTATGGCTGCCGAGAGACTTCGGCGGCGCGCGGCAGAAGATCGCGATGCGGGTGGCCCACAGGGAGAAGAACCGTGTCCTGTATTGGTACCTGGATGACCGGTACCTGGGCAGCAGCCGCGGCCGGCACGTGAAAGCCGCGGATCTCTCGAAGGGATGGCACACGCTGAATGTCGTGGACGAGAGCGGAAACAGGGACCGGAGACGCTTCTTCGTCGACCTGAAACATCAGCGAACGTCAGGAGATTCTTCCTCGCCCTGATCCGCAGCGTAGCGACGCGGGACTTGAAAACCGGGTCTCTCTTTGCTATCTTGGAAAGCGGCGAGAGAATGGTGGGAACTTTCCGGGACTGATCATCAGAGACTATGAATACGCATACCGAACCGCCAGTTGAATCCGGTAACCCGGCCGCGGGCGCCGTCGACGTCTCGGTCGTCATACCGCTCCTGAACGAAGCGGAGAGCCTCAGGCCGCTGATGGACCAGGTACGGGAGACCATGGCGGCATCCGGGCGCAGCTTTGAAACGATTTTCATAGACGATGGCAGTACGGATGGCTCAATCGGGGTTCTGGAGGAACTCCACGACGTCAACGACGAAGTCAAGGTCATTCAGTTCCGCCGTAACTTCGGCAAAGCCGCTGCTTACGTCGCGGGATTCGAGATGGCGGCGGGCCGGACGATCATCACCATGGACGCCGACCTTCAGGACGATCCGGCGGAGATCCCCCGGCTGATCGAGAAAATCGAGGGCGGCGTCGACCTGGTTTCAGGATGGAAGAAGAAGCGCCACGACCCCCTCAGCAAGACCATTCCTTCCAGGTTCTTCAACTGGGTCACCGGCCGGATTTCAGGCATTGCCATCCACGATTTCAACTGCGGCCTCAAGGCCTTCCGCGGCGAGGTGGTGCGGGACATCAAGATATACGGGGAACTCCATCGGTATATCCCCGTTTTGGCCCACATGGAAGGCTACCGCGTCGACGAAATCGTCGTTCAGCACCGCCCGCGCCGCTTTGGCGTGACGAAGTACGGGTGGACGCGTCTGCTCAAGGGATTCCTCGACCTGCTTACCGTCATGTACCTGGGTCGATACATCGGTCGTCCGCTTCACCTGTTCGGCACCATCGGTATCGTACTGAGCGCGCTCGGTGTTGGCATAAACGGCTTTATCGCAGCGTTGTGGTTCCGCACGGGGACGATTCAGCACCGGCATCCCCTTCTCTTTCTGGGTATTCTTCTGTCCGTGCTGGGCGTTCAGTTCCTCTGCACCGGCCTCCTGGCGGACATGATTACGCGGCAGACGCTTCCGAACGAAAAATACAACGTGCGGAAAGTCCTCACCTAGCCTTGTGCGCGCCCGAAAAAACGAGGCCGGGACCTGGAAACACAAAACGACAGGCCATGACGCACAGCCTGTCGCTTGCAATTT
Organism: uncultured bacterium; assembly: GCA_964551635.1. Taxonomy (GTDB): domain Bacteria; phylum Latescibacterota; class UBA2968; order UBA2968; genus JAAXHE01. Next base: position 4,810 of record CAZKDZ010000085.1, read on the forward strand.
GCCGCCGCCTGAGCCCTGGCTCAAAATGCCAAAGGCATTCCATGGACCTGCGGGCGGCCCATCACGGCCTGATCGTGCCGTCGTACCGCGCGCCGCAACTGTTCCGAACGCTTCTCGTTACCCTTTATCGCATAATAGAGTGCCAGAAACGCCAGGCGGTCGCGCGGATTCAGTGCTGTATTGAGAGCCATTTCGGGGCCTCGTATGTAACGGGGTGA
>CAZKDZ010000086.1:0-5847 GCA_964551635.1 uncultured bacterium
TTTGTACCATGTCGAAATCTCCTTGCATCAAAGGAGCTATCACCTAAGAGCGGGAAGAGGGGAGACGGAAGAGGTTAGAGATTGGCTGCCCGGTGGGGGATTCAACTCAGGCCGTAGGCAAGTAGGTGGAACCTATCGGGCAAGGATTTCTTCTCCCGTCTACCCTCTCCCGTCTAACCGCCTTTAACCGACCTCTCTCACCGGTCCCTCGGAAAAAGCTGTCAGCTATCAGCCGTCAGCAATCAGCTAAGATCAGAAACGAAAGGCAGGATCAAAAGCAAACCCTCCACACTGCCCCGCAGACCTCTCTCCCCGGCCCTCTCTCCTAAAGGAAAGAGGGAGAAAAGGCGGGTTTCGCGTGCCGGTTATTGATAGCCACTCTGATTTACAAGGAAACGCCGCCGGTTTTCCCCTCTCCTCAGCAATCCGCTTCCATTCGATTCTTGCGTGCGTCCGATTGCAGATGTGACAGACGTCAAAGTTACCGCTACTCTTTCCTTCTTCCTTCTTCCTTCTTCCTTCTTCCTTCAGCAAGGGGGTTAGGGGGTAGGCGCCCGCGTCCCTATTGTCCCGTCCGGAGTCGATGTCTCACGTCCATGATCTCATATCGATTCTCGCCGGACCAGGTCCGTCGCGGGAAGTAGACATGCCGGCTGGTTCCGTCAGATTCCATTTCGAATCCGGGATCGTCCGCGAGCACGAGTACCGTCAGGCCATCTCTTCGGGTGACGTCCGTCAGACGAAGTCCAAGTGAAAACCCGGCGCCGTCCCTGACCACGACAGTCAAATCCGCTGACCCCTCTCCCTCCGGAACGTCGCCGTCCACAACCAGTCCTTCTATGTCCGAACCGCTTTCCTTTCGCAACACCCCCACGATCGCGCCTTCGAAGACGCCTTCTCCCGAAAGTTCGACATTCCCCATTTGCAGCAGCGATCCGCCCACAAGGGTCATCTTCTCCACGGCTCCGTCCCGGACACGCACGAATCCGATGCGGCCATCCAGTACGATATCTCCCGCAAGCATTCGTCTTCCTTCTCTGCTATGGAGAAGAAAGTCCGTATAATCGTCGCCTTCAATCTTCAATGCCAGACCGTCGTCGTCACTGTCCAGCATCTGCACGGAGCGCAAGAACGGCGATTCACCGAACGGTTCCAGCACACTCACGAACTCGCTGGAAAGGTCCTCACCCTCCCGGCGGTGGATGAGGGCGGGCATGGTATAATCATCGAGCCGGCCTTCGCTCTCCTCCGCTCGCCTGACCGATGGCATGCTCCCGAAAAACAGCTCTCCATCCAGACCCGAAACACCGTGAACGCGGACCGCGCCCTTCGGTGCGCCGGCGCTTGTGAAGACCACGTTCCACGGCGCGGAGATCTGCGTGCGGCGCACGTCCCGCACGTATGCGTAAACGAAATTATGGCCCTCCGCGTATCCCGGCACGGTCTCCCCGCTGGGCAAAACGACCTTCACGTCCGGCGGCAGCAGCGTCTCACCGTATGGTGTTCGATCCAGTTCCGTCTCGATCGACCCGTCATTATTCGCATCGCCCACGAGTATGTACTCGTGACGGTCTCCGCCGTCAACGCGAAACACATCCACCAGGTAAGCATCCCGCGCAGAAACGCCGATCATCACCAGCAGCCGTCTGTAGTCCCGTACGACCCCGGGATACGCCCGATCGCCCCGGGCAGCCACCGCCTGGAACCCGCTGTTTCCCGGCACAAACATCAGCAGGTTGCCGTCGGAAGGGTTGTTTTCATCCCCCCGCGCCTGCTCCTCCCCATCTACAACGACGGTGCTGTGCGACAGCGTGCTGGACGCCCACTGCCGCTGGTGCGTCCAGGTGTAGCCGATATCGGACATCCGCTCCTGTCCGTGCGCAAACAGGGTGATACTCAACAGGTCGCCGTGCGCATGTCCGTATGCTCCCGAATAGTGCAGATGCGCCTGCAACTGATTCGCGCCGATGCCCCGCCCCAGCCACGCGTGTCCCGCGCCGCCAAACAGATTCGGGTCGGAGCATTCAGTGGGCGCGCGATGCTCCCGCGCCCACGTATCGTGCACCGCGACAACGCGACCGTTCGGGTATCGCAGGAGCTCCGGAATCCGCCTGGCCTTTTCGAAGAGCGGAAATCGGTCCGATAGATTCAGGTTCTCGTAACGCTTGCCGCTCTCCGGATGTATATAGCCACCCGGATCGCTATACCCCTCAAGCAGGCCCATTACATCGGCCAGTCCCTGCACAGTCTGGTTGTGGTACGACACCGCCGCTTCCCGCCACATCCCATCCACGAAAAACTGTTTGCGGATCAGGTCGGTGATCCATTGCACCGCGACGTGCACGTACGCCGGCTCTTCGAGGACCCGCCCCGCGGAAATCAGTCCCCTGAGGATCACAGGGTCCATGTTGCTCAGCGTTATCGGATAGGACCGCACAAAGGAAACGCTGCCGCGAATCAGATCATTCTCAATCCTGAGGCGCATCCCGTCGTCCACCTGGCCGCTGTCGCGAATCAGGTCGTAGGCGAAGACCAGGTTCGAAGGGATATCGCCATACGCCCAGTAATCCCACTTCGCGGCCAGATACGGGGACACCGGAAAGGGAAACGAGCGATTGCCCTCGAATATCACTTTTGGCCTGAACGGCGCGTCGAATCTGGGACAATACCCCGGATAGACCTGAGCGAACCGGTCCAGGATCAACGCCGCCCTGCGAGCGAACACCGTATTCCCGGTCAGATGAAAAAGCTTCCCGAGGTGATGCGCCGCATCGGAGAAATATTCCCGGGCGACGTACCAACCCTTCGCCCGGAAATAGTGCCGGTACTTCGGGTCGGGTTCGACATGAGAAAGTGGCCCCGGCAGTTGCGCAGGCGGCGGAAACGGCGCCTCCCAATATGGATATTTCTGGATCTCGCCCCGCGCATTGGTCACCCGCACCGCGCCGTTTTCAGGGTAGACCTCGTTGGGAAAACGCATTTTGCAGAACAGGCAGAAGACGCGGTCAGGATCCTCGATCGACCACGACAGCTGGTTCTCCTCGGCGCCCCCCTCGCAATTCGGGCAATCCACGAACCGGAAACCGGACCGGTCCGGAATCAACCGCGCCAGTTCGTCCTCGGAAAGCGCCATCAGGGACGCCAGGTTCTTCTTCAGACCCGCAACATGACTCCGGTCGACGTCGGGCCGAAACACCGGTTCGGCATGCAACCGTTGAGGAATCAGGCACAAAAGAATCGCCATAACCAACACGATGCAGATCAACATCATCCTGGGTTCCATCAGGGTGAGAATACGACGTCCTCGTCCAGCGGAAATACGGGACGCCGGATCCGTTCGTAGGCCAGGTTCTCCAACGCCAGGGTGGTACACCCGGGACTGACCGCCATCAACGACGTCCCCGCGATCTCACGAAGTTCAGGCGCGAGGTACCCATGTTTCACAACCACGACCTCGTGTTCCCGGGGGTTTACGTCCGCCTCTTCAAAAGCCCGCAGGTCCAGGAACGGCATGCGGTCGGCCGTCAGGACCACCCTGACGCCGTCCACCTGGAACACGACGATCCTCGGCGGATTCATCGAAACCACCCGGCCGGTCACCTCCAGAGGAGATCCATTGACCCTGTCGAGTTTGCCGCCCACGGTCAGCGTCAACCCGGCGCCGACACCGGCGTCGATACACCGCTCGACCGCCGGGGCATCCGCGATCCCGGCGACAACCGCATCCCGGGCGCCGGCCTCGAGGAGCGTTTTCAGGACGAGAGGGACGTCGCCCGCCGCGCCCGCGGTCACATTGTCGCCTGAATCGGAAACAAATACGGGAGGCCGGGTCTCGCGGATCGCACGCCGGACGACCTCTTCCACCGGCAGCGTCACCACGTCCGGCTCGAATTCGCGGCGCCGCCGCCAGACTTCCACCGCCAGGCGATTCGCGTGTTCCTCTGCCGCCGTTCGATTCTCCGAAACGACAATCGCGGCAGCGGACGTAAACGGCGAGTCCGTCCACGCGCACCCGATCATAATCGAGGCGTCCATTATCTCCGGGTGTGCTTCCACCTTCTGAAGCCCGGCGTACAGGGACCGGGCGGGTTCCACCCCGGTGGCCGCGTGTTCGCCGGGGAGCAGCATGGGCAGCCTTACGATGGCGTTCGCCGGGCGGATTTTCTTGTTCACGCATCGGACCAGGTGTCCGATCGCCCGCACCTGCGTCTCGCGCCGGTCCACGTGAGGCGCCGTCCGCAGCGCCGTGAGTACATTGGTTTTCTCGATAACCTCGGGCGCAAGATTGCCGTGCAGGTCCAGACTGGCGACGATCGGTATTTCATCGCCGACCGCCTCGCATACCCGGCAGACCAGGTCGCGCTCCCCGTCGCCCATACCTTCCACCTCCATTGCGCCGTGAAGGTCCAGGTACACGCCGTCCACGGGGGATACCCGGCGCAGGCGTTCCGCCAGCTCGGCTGCCATTTCCTCGTAGGCGTCCCTGAGGACCAGCCCGTGCGGCTGCGCCTTTGAGACCAGCGTGGGCGCCCACTCGACGTCGTCGAACGCCTGCCAGGGTCCGTCGGCCAGTATTTCCTCCCCACGCAGGACGTGAAAATCGTCTATTCCCGCGCGCAACGGGGAGAAGGTATTCGTTTCGTGCCTGATTCCGCAAATCGCCAGCCGCATCTTCCTATTTCCCATTCAATGACTCTTGATTGACATTGATCCGTCGTTTCAGGGGGACCTCTCCCCCCGGCCGCCCGGCTACCGGGTGAGACGTAAGACGTGAGAGGGTAGAGATTGCCAGCCTTAAGGGGTTTCCTTTCGTGCCGGAGGCAAGAAGGAATAAAGTATCGGGCAAGGGTTTCTTCTACCGTCTACCGGCTCCCGTCTCCCCGCGTTTCCTGAGTCCCTCTCCGGACATCAGACGCGCGCCACGTGTGCCGCTTCCAAACGAAGGTCCCGTATTTTCCCGTCCTTCAGAATATTCACGTCCACCCTTCGCCCCGCTTCGTTGGTGATATAGGCGCCGCCGCCGGGAACCGCTTCGATGCGGATGTCCCCGTCGCACCGGACCTTCATGACTTCCTTCTTGTAGACGGCCTCGCCGCCCTCGATGGGCACTGAATACTCAACGCTTTGTCCGTTGACGCGCGTGGTGCTACCAAAGACCGGCACCGGATTCCCGACGCCGGTTGAAAACGTGCAACCCTTGCGCTTCGCCCCGAAGTTACCGGCGCACAGGTAACCGTCCACGAGTACACAGACGGTATCTTCGGACGATTCGGCGACCGTGAGAAACTGGGCCGGCGTTTCCTCGTGCGGCTGTTCGGGACAGATCAGCATGGCGAGCGCGCCAACCTGCTCGCCGGCAAGGTAATTCTTCGCCTTTTCTTCCAGGCTGAGAAACAGATCGTCAGCGACCGCTCTAAAGCTGAACGGCGGGAAATAGTGGCGGTTCAGATAGCGGGTACCGCCGGTTCCCCTGAACACGATCCCCAGTTGATCGTCCACGTTCAGCCACCCTGGGTGGCGCATGTCGAAAACAACGTCCCCATCGGGGTCGCTGCCGGGAAACCCGGGAAACGTCTCCGTTCCGTCCGGATGATAGAGAATTCGCTTTCCGTCGCACGCCCCGCCAACGAGTGGAAAGTTTTCGTTGACGACCCTGATGAATCCCTGGTCCAGCCGCTCAACCGTACAATCCCGCAGCGCCCGGATCCGTTCGCTGCACACCATCCTTCCATCCGGAAGCGAGCAGCACAGGACGCGCTGCCGGATCGTGTCCTGGGCCCGGCCGATTTCCAACAGCGCCGCGAACCCGTCGTCCTTGCGGTTGACCCGGTTGACTCGCAGGTCGTG
>CAZKDZ010000087.1:0-5233 GCA_964551635.1 uncultured bacterium
ACAAGCAAGCGGGCCTGTAAGCCGAGTTCTGTCGTCCGGCGCATAACGCGCAGGACGGATGGCCATTTATCTGGGGCGACGGTTGCCCGGCGCCTCTACGCAGCCTACCCGAGCGTTATAACGAGACGGGCCGCCTCTCCGCTCCTATTTGGCCTTGCTCCGGATGGGGTTTACCGTGCCGCTCCCGTCTCCGGGAGCGCGGTGGGCTCTTACCCCGCCGTTTCACCCTTGCCCGCAACGAAACCGTGGTTTCGCCCGCTGGCGGTCTGTTCTCTGTGGCACTTTCCTTCAGGTTACCCCGACTGGGAGTTACCCAGCATCCTGCCCTGTGGAGCTCGGACTTTCCTCACCTCAACAACCCGGTGGAAGAGTCCATCCGGGCTGCTATGGGCGCGGCCATCCGGCCCGCTTGCCTGGGTTGTTGAACGTGAACCGCAGGCGGCTCACGATTTGCGTTTAAGACCGTCCCTGATTCCCTGATTGGCGAGGCGGTCCGCGTGCCGGTTCTCCGTCCGCGATACGTGGCGAATCCGGAATTCCTCAAACGTGCCCGCGAGTTCACGGACGTATTGATACAGCGGCAACAGGTTTTCGTTCTTGACCTTATAGTCGCCATTCAGTTGCCGGACCAGCAATTCGCTGTCCGATATGGCGCTGACACGTGTTACGCGATACCTCCGTGCGATTTCCAATCCGTAGATGAGCGCCTTGTATTCCGCGACGTTGTTGGTGGCGTTGCCAATGTATTCCGAGTGTTCCGACAAGACCACCCCCTCGAGTTCCAGCCGCACGCCGATGCCGGCCGGGCCGGGATTGCCCTTCGCCGCGCCGTCTACGTAAACCGTTATCGAATCGTTGCCTGTCACGTCAGGCCTCTTCCCGCCAGACCAGGATCCGGCCGCAGTTCTCGCAGCGGATAATCCGGTCCTGGCGCCTTACTTCCACGCGCCGCTGGGGCGGCAGCTGCCTGAAACATCCGCCGCAGGACCCCTTGCCGATCGGCACAACGGCAATGCCGTCCTTTACAACGCGGCGGATGCGGTCGTAGTTGGACAGGACCGGTCTGTCAACCAGTTCTTCCGCTACCGAACGTTCTTCACGCCAGCCGCTGGCCTCCCCGTCCACCAGATCCAACCGGCTCTGCAGGTCCTTAATCTGACCCTTATAGTCGGCTTCCTGTGCCTTGTACGCGCGCTCCTCTTCCTCCAGCATGGTCTTCAGTTCATCGTGTTGCTCAATTCCCTCGAGGATGATCGTCTCGTTCTCGTCGGCCCGGTTCCTCAGGACTTCGATTTCGATCTGCAATGCATCGTACTCGCGGTTCGTCTTGACTTCGTAGAGACGGTCCTGGTGCTTCTTCAGGTCTGCCTGTATGGTCTCGAGCTCACCCTCCAGCTGCCGGCGGGTCTTCTCCAGATCGAGCGCCTGCTGCTTTTTTTCGTCAACCGCCTGTTTCGCGGTTTCAAGCTTTTCCCGCAGATCGGATATTGCTTCGGGATAATCCGTTTGTACCTTTTTGAGCTTGTCAAGTTCCGTATCGATTCGCTGCAGGTTCAAAAGTTTTAACAGGCTGTCTTTCATACAGGCTCTCCAAAAAAAGAAGGGCGCATCCGATCAAAGGATGCACCCTGACGTTTGCCGGTCCACCTGCGGACAGGCCCAGGTCACCTCGCTTTTCGGATTGTGGTGGGCGATACTGGACTCGAACCAGTGACCTCTGGTATGTGAAACCAGCGCTCTAACCATCTGAGCTAATCGCCCACCTGAAGGGTTAAGACGGTTCACGTGACGGGTATTCCCTGTTTTCGAATCCGGCGAAATCGTCGTTCAAAAATACGGCAATCAGAGGAATTTCAAGACTACAGAATTAACAAAAATCACCCGGAATTGTCAAGCTTATTCCCGTGAAACATGCCGCGTCCCAATCCAACGCGTTTATGATGATTGACTTGACAGCGAACAGCGATTTCTATAAATTCCGACCTTCGATTCAGGTGACCCCGTCGTTCAGTGGTTAGGACACCGGGTTTTCAACCCGGCAACGGGGGTTCGACTCCCCTCGGGGTCACCAGTTTTTTTGCATATCCCTTTTATAAATAACATCGTGTGTGTCTTGTCGTCCGCCCTTCCTTTCGGTTGTCCTGCCCTTATTCTCCTGAAACAGAAGATGCACGCCTTTTGAACCGTGCCGCCGCAGCCAGACGAGAGGCGGCGAAGTCTTCGCCCGTGTTTCGCGCAGGAAAACTCGGGAAACCGGTTCCTGCCATCGGTTGCAACGGCGTTACGTTTGCACCCAACGCTTCAGAAAGGAGCAACCCATAATGAAGAGAGCCACACTCGTTCTGCCTGTATTTTTTGCAATCTTCGCTTTTTCGGTTTTCGCGGGGGAAGACGGTGCCAACCCGGAAGGAAAAGCAGAGAAGCTGGCCGGGAAACAAGCCGGCTCGGCGGAGTTTGAGCGAATGAAATCACTGGTCGGGCGTTGGGAGTCCGAGATGCCGATGGCGGGGGGCAAGGGTTCCGAAGGCGGAAAGGGCGCGACGATCACCGTTGCAACGGAGTACAGGATGGCGGCCAACGGCAGCGTCATCGTCGAGCGCAACTTCGCGGACACGCCCAGCGAAATGATCTCCGTCTACCACGACCGGGGCGGCAAGCTGTGGATGACCCACTACTGCGCGAAGGGCAATCAGCCGCAGATGAGCCTGACCGAATCCACCGACGGGGTGGTTTCGTTAGCGCTTGTCGAAGGCTCTCTGGATTCGCCCGACGAGGCGCACATGCACTCGGTCTCGATCGCATTCGACGGTGAGGACGTGATGTCGCAGACCTGGACGATGTACGAGGGCGGCAAGGAGACGATGGCGCATACCATGACGTACCGCCGCGTGCGTTAGGTACTCAATCCACGAGGCCGCAGGCCGCCGCCGACAGGATGTCGTAAAAGTGCACGTAAGTCAGCCCGTCGATAACGATGCGGTTGTTTGCGGGCAGTTCCTCTTCCCAGGTCATCGCTTCGCCCCAGTTGTGCGGCGGGGCGTCGCTCTTGCCCCAGCGGTTTCCGTTGTATCGCCGGAACAGCAACGTACGTCCCTCGCGGGTGATATATGCCACGACCAGGCAGTCACGCTCAGTGGCGTTTTTTTCGAGGTCAAAGACCCGCAAACAGGTGAACTGACGCCCGCCGACGTGAACGTCGAATACGCCAGCGCCTGTGAATTCGGGGGCATCCGGCCGTCTGACCCAGGCGCCATCGGCCCGTTGGGACAAGCATCCGCGGTCTTCGACGATGCGCCGTGAGCCCCACCAGTCGTCGTGGAATCTGTCGTCCAGAAAAGTCTCCAGTTCTCTCACGCCGTCGGCCTCTTCCCGTTCCACGGCGATCCACTCCACCTCGTCATCAGACAAACATCCCCATACCCGCTTAATGCGGCTCCTTTCCTCAAGAGGCTTCTTCCGGAACCTCATCTTCTCGACCTCCGCCTCCTCGACATCCACCTCGACACAGGGTCGTCCGTGGATCACCGCCGGCCGGCGGGCGGTCAGCCATGTCGTTTCGGTCAGACGCCAGGGCGCGGCGCTGTCCTTTCCGCCGTCGTAATGTGCAAAGCCGACCCGGTCGCCGACTTCCGGCTTTACGAACCACCATGCCATTTCCGTGAAATCGATTCGTAAGGATTTCTCCGCGCTGGGGTGAATTTGAATCTCGGGTCGATGTCGCGGAAAGTCTCGTTGTCCTGTCTTCATGTCGGTCTTCCTCTTCGTTGGAGTGATTCCCATTGATTTCCGGATACGGTCGCGTCCGTGCGAGAGGCGCCGCTTGACCGTGCCGTCGGGACTGCGGTGACGGGCGGCGATTTCGGCAATGCTCAGACCGTCCAGATAAAACGCCCGCAGGGCGTCGCGCTCGCGTTCGGGTACTTCGTCCATGGCTTCCAGGATAGCCGTGGCGGCCTCCCGCTCCCGTGACAGCGCGAGCCCGCTGCGGTTGACCAGCGGCGTCAGGACTTCGCTCCCGACGTACAGTTCGCGGCGCTGGGGCGACCTGAGGTAATCGCGGCAGCGGTTACGGGCCACCTGCAGCAGCCACGGACGCACCTTGCGAGGCGTATCCCGGCGCAGGCCGCGCCAGGCGTGGACCAGGGTTTCCTGCATCACGTCCTGCACCTGTTCGCCCGAGCCGATCCGGGAACGAATCAACGCAGCAATCACGCGCTCGTAGCGTCGGATGAGGGTCACGAAAGCAGCGTCGTTTCCCTCCGGGACCTGTCTGGCCAGTTGTTGGTCGTATGGATTGTCCATTTGATCGCCTTTTCTCTACCCTGCAAGGCGCGTCCCGGCGGTCAAAGGTTCACGAATTACATCGGATTCCCAGATCACGGAACAACAAAAACGCAACCGTCTGCTGTTGAAGACGTTGATGGAACGATACGGTTTTGTGAATTACGACCGTGAGTGGTGGAGCAAAAACACTCGAGAATCAACGTTATTCGGACACGTACTTTGACTTTCCGATTGAATAGATACTCGATAGAGGGGAGTTCGCCATGGAACATACCGACGGAGCCGCCGCTGCCGGCCGACCGGATGCGCCAAACCGCCGCTCATGGGACTACTGGAAGCTGCCGGTGTGGTTCGGCATGGGGTTGTGCATTCTTCAGGTGCTGGTGGCCGCGATTCGTTTCGGTACGATGCATCACCCCCACCCGTTCGGCTTGCTCTATGCGCTTCCGGGCATCCTGTCCGGCCTGGTTCTGTTCTTTATCGCCGGCGTGTTGATCGGATTGCTGGCGCAGCGCCTGTTGAGGGGCGTCAGCGGTACCCCGCGGATCTGGATCATTGTCGGATTGGCGATCGCAACGCCGCTGGCCGTCCTGTTCAGTCTACTTGGCGGCTTGCTCGGACCACATATGGTGGTCATCTACGCGCTCGTTCCATTCCTGATCCTGGTCGGAGTCCCGATGCTTGTCTATTCAATATGGCGCGGCCTCCGGAGAGCCTCGGGCCCGGCGGATCCGCCTCCGGGACAGGACGAAGTCAGCGGTTAACCGCCAGTCAACGGATTCACCATAAACCTCCCTCAGTGGATTGGAATGACAACCATCACACGGACGACGGCGACGTGCATTGTCATGACCGTTCGACAAATCCACGTCGCTGCAGCCCGCGGACCGGGGCCCACGGTCCGCGTTTTTTCGCGCGGCGCCAACGGAACGTGAAACGCGCCGTAAAC
>CAZKDZ010000088.1:0-12417 GCA_964551635.1 uncultured bacterium
GCGCTGGAGCACAGGGAGCAGGACTTCCACGGCCGGATGGAACGAGCCAGGACGCTCAGGAAGAAGATCTCCAGCCTCCAGGAGGCCATGCGCCGGCGCATGGCGTGGGGGGCGAGCCGGGAGAACGAGACGAAGGATTCGTCAAGCCGTCGTCTCGCCGCAAAGGTGACGAAGGGCGGGAAGGTCATGGAACGGCGCCTGGAACGTCACAGGGCCGCGTTGGACGAGGAGAAACCCTGGATCGAAAAGAAAGTCCGGTTGAATTTCCCTCCCTACGAAGTGGACCGTCGACTCGTGGCGAGGATGGAGTCCGCAGGCAGGCGGATGGGTGGCAACCCGGTCCTCGAGGCGCTGGACCTCGTGGTCGAGACCAGAGACCGGATTGCGCTGATGGGCCCGAACGGCGCCGGAAAGACTACGCTCCTGAATGTGATGACGGGCAAACTGCCACCCGACTCGGGCGCGGTATACTTCAACTCAAATGCAAGGGTGGGGTATCTGACGCAGGGCCTCGACGGGTTCTACGAAAATGAGATCTTCCTGGAAAATTTCATCGACGCCGGATTCGGCGAAAGCGAAATACGCCAGTATCTCGGCGCTGCCAGGCTGAAGGCAGACAAGGTGGTCCGGCCGGTACGCACCCTGAGTTACGGTGAGCGGATGCGCGGCGCAATCGTGAAAATGATCCTGAAACGAATGGAGTTCCTGGTCCTGGACGAGCCAACGACCCACCTGGACATCGAGTCCGTGGAGGTGCTGGAGGGTCTGCTGGAGGGGTTTCCCGGCGGATTCCTCGTCGTCAGCCATGACCGGCGACTGATTTCCCGCGTAGCGGATGAGGTTTTCATTCTGACGGATGGGCGGCTGGAGAGGCTGTAGCGGTGGACATGAAGACACCTATTGAGAATCGATATTCCAGAGATAGACGGGTTTCCCCGTATTGTCAATATAGCCGCATTTCCGGTCTCCCATTACCGGCGCAACGCCGTTGTTGAACGGCCAGCAGGTATTGAATTGGGGTTCGGCAATGGTGTCGCCCGCCTGATCGATGTATCCCCATTTTCCGTTTTCCCTGACGGCGGCGATGCCTTCGGAAAAGTGCTCCACCTGTTCGTAACGTGGCGGCACCACAAACGCGCCGGATTTGTCGATAAAACCGAATCGTTCCCCGATTCGTGCGCCCGCGAGTCCTTCACTGAAGGGGTGGGCTTCGTCGAATTTCAGGGGAATGGCGAACTTCCCGGTTTCGTCGATATATCCCTGTTTGTCGCCAATGCCCACGCGTCCAAGACCCTCCACAAAACCCAGGGCCCTCTCGAACTGGGGCGGGATGATCATTTCCCCGTTCTTGTTAATGTAGCCGAACTTTCCGTCTTTTTTCGCGGCATACGGCGCGGTGAATTCAAAGGGTGTGTGAGGCACGGCCGGTTCTCCTTTGTGCGGATCTCTCGACGTCGGGTAAGGAACGGCTGGCGGCGAAATGGCATCTTCGTCGGGCGTAACCTGAACAACGGCGAAATCCTGCTGGAGTTGAGTACGAACCTTGCGTTTGGCTCTGAGAATACGCATCGTTAGGGCCTTGTACGAAAGGCCGTGGATTTTTTGCAGGTCCGTATAGGGAATCTCGTCCAGATAGCGGGATTTGAGCAGGTCGCGTTCCAGTGCGGGGAGTCTGTCGATTGCGGAAATGGCTCTACCAATCGTTTCATCTCGAATCAGCCGCGCTTCGGCGGAATGTTCGACCGCGGGTTCTTCACGGGCGAGGGGACGTGTACCGGGTTGTTTGAGGCGCAGCCGGTTCCTGCACTCGTTACGGGCGATTTGGCGCAGCCACGCTTCGAGACGCTCGGGCCGTCTCAGTGAAGCCAGGTTCCGATACGCTTTGAGGAAGACGTCCTGAACGACTTCCCGGGCATCTTCGGGATTTTTCATCCAATAGAGCGATTGGGAGTAAACAGACGCCTGGTGTTTGCGAATGAGCTGCTCGAGCGCTCGCGAATCACCCGTCAGAATCTGTTGGATCAGTTGCGCGTCATTGTGCATTGTAGGTCCTCTTTCATACCTGTCCAAAATCGTCGTTTCCAATCGCCATCACGACATGATCCACCTGTAATTGGAGCGAGGGCATCCTGCCCTCGAACTTCGCGTCACCTACCACTATTCGCGTTGAGAGACTGACGCGTCCATTCAATCCGACACCGGTTCGCGGAAAACACCGTGTGCGACGAGTTATCCGACGTCGAGGGCAGGATGCCCTCGCTCCCGGGAACGCCAACCGCACCGGTCCCAAATCGGTTTCTGTCTTGGACAGCTGTGACCTAAAAAGGGGAACCTGCATTGGCACTTCGAAACGACTTTCAAGAAAACCAGGTACTTACGCATCCAAGATCGTCTTTCTCAAACTATCTTGGACAGCCGTGGTCCTCTTTATAGATAAAGACACTCGAACGAGTTTTTTTCTTCATGCATTTTCTGTAAATATAAGGATACGCCAGACAGGCTTTCGCGCCATGCATGTGGATCCCCGACCGATCCATATGAAACCACGTGAGATTCACGTCCTCCTGCCTTCCGGGGATGCAATGAAAGTCATCTATTCACCGGGCCACAGACGCCATGCGCCGCGCGATCAGTTCATCGGCGGCGAGCTGAGGCCGAATCCGGAAGTCCCGGCGCGGGCCGAGGCGATTCTGCGCGCGATCCATGGCACGTACGACGTGCTGCCGCCGCGGACGTTCTCGATGGATGCCATCCGGGCCGTACACGACGCTGGTTATCTGAGCTTCCTTGAGCGGGTTCACGCGGCGTGGGTGGATCGGGGCGGGGGCGGCGAAACCGGGCTGATCCCCGACACGTTCGCGGCGCGCGCGTCCTCCCGAAGGCCCCGCGACCCCGTGCATCAGGCGGGGTACTATAGCTTTGAGACGCAGACACCGATACTCGAGCACACCTTCGCTGCGGCTCGCGAGGCCGCTTGCTGCGCGCTCACGGGCGCGGCGATGCTGCAGGAGGGCGAGGCTTCGGTCTACGCGCTCTGCCGTCCTCCAGGGCATCACGCGGCGAGGGACCTCTACGGCGGCTACTGCTATCTGAACCACGCCGCGGCCGCGGCGAAATTTCTCAGCGCAGACGGGCGCGTGGCCGTGCTGGACGTGGACTATCACCACGGGAACGGGACGCAGTCGATCTTCTACGGTTCAGATGCGGTTCTGTTCGTTTCCATCCATGCGGACCCGGACTTCGAGTATCCCTGGTTCAGCGGATACGCGGATGAATCCGGTACGGGCGCCGGGCTCGGGCTGAACGTGAACCTGCCGCTTGTCATCGGGTCGGGTGAAACCAGGTACCTGGAGACGCTGGACCGGGCGCTGATCGCAGTGGACCGGTTCGCGCCCGCCTTCCTGGTGGTTTCGCTGGGCGTGGACGCCTGCCGGGAAGACCCGCTGGGCAAGTTCGACCTGCCGGTCTCCGCATTCGATACAATCGGACGTCGAATCGCCGGGGTGGACGTTCCAACGCTGCTGGTGCAGGAGGGCGGATACGACCTGGAAAGCGTTGGCGCTTGTGTGCAGAATGTGCTTGATGCATTCGGGCGTTAGGCGTTAATTGTCCGTCCGAACATTTACGACGGAAACGCGCGTTTTCGGCCCTGTCGCATCGCCGGCGCCGGCGTTCGTGCGCGAAAGGTGGAAGACATGATTCTGGCTGAAATGACCTCCCCAGAGATTGACGCCCTGCCGCGGGACATCGTGGTACTGATGCCCGTGGCCTCGTGCGAGCAGCACAGCCTGCACCTGCCCGTTTTTACGGACAGTCTGATTGGCGGCGAAGTGGCCAGGCGGGTGCACGAACGCTGCCGGGACGACGTACTCGTGCTGCCGGTGCAGTGGCTGGGGTACTCCCAGCATCACATCCGCTATCCCGGAACGGTGAGCGCCGTGTCCGAGACGCACCTGCTCCTGATGATGGACATCGTGGCGTCGATGGTGGATCACGGGTTCCGGAAGATGCTGATTCAGAACAGCCACGGCGGCAACGGCGCGAATGTCTCCGTGCTGCTCCAGCGGCTGATGGAACGGTACCCCGACGGCGACGTGGAATTCTACTCGCGCTGGGCGTGGGCTTCCGGCGGTGCGTTGGACAGAATACGCAAACTGGGTTCGGGAGGGTCCGGGCATGCCGGGGAAACGGAGACGTCGATGATCCTGGCGATCCGTCCCGACCTCGTGCGCATGGACAGACTTGATGCCGATGGCGAGCGCGACGGTATGAGGGTCCCGGGGGTGGCGTCCTACTACCGCTTCGATCAGCGCACCCGGCACGGCGGCGTTGGCGACCCCACGGTGGCAAGCGCGGAAGCCGGCGAGCGGATGCTGGACGCATCCGCGGATGAGGTGGCCGAACACGTCAGACAGATTCGGGCCCTGAAGCCGTTTGGATGAACGACCTCAATACCCCGTTTCGGCACCCTCACCTTCTGTGCCTTTTGTGCTTTTTGTGGTAAATTCACGTTTGTCTTCTTTCGAATTGAGGCGAATCGTCGATGGAACTTCGGAGGTTTTCGCATGCGCAGAAACAGACTGAGTGAGTTGTTGAAGGCGGACAAGCCGAGCGTCGGGACCCATGTACACAGCCCCTGGCCGACCGTCATGGAACTCGTGGGGCTTACCGGAATGTACGACTACGTGGAGTACGTATCGGAATACGCGCCGTACGATCTGCATACGTTCGAGAACCTCGCCAGGGCGATCGAACTCTACGATATGTCGTCCATGATCAAGGTGGAACAGGAACCGAGGTCGCATCTGGCTTCGCGTGCGATCGGCGCGGGCATCCAGAATGTGCTTTTCGCCGACGTGCGGAACGTATCCGATGCCCGCGAATGCGTAAATGCGGTCCGCGCCGAAACGCCGAAGACAGGCGGGCAGCACGGCGCGAGCATGCGACGCAACATGGGGTTCGGGATGGCGGGCGGCCTGCCGGAGTTCGTGGATGCGATGGAAGACGTCGTCATCGCCGTCATGATCGAAAAAGCGCCGGCAGTGGAAAACCTGGAGGCGATCCTGGCCGTAGGCGGACTGGATATGGTGCAGTTCGGCCCCGGGGACTTTTCGATGAGTATCGGCCATCCGGGAGAATACGGAAACGAGAGAGTCAGGGAGGCGGAGAAGTTCGTCATCGAGACGTCATTGAAAATGGGCGTTGCGCCGCGGGCGGAGATCGGCGCGCCGGACCAGGCGAAGCGCTATCTGGATATGGGTGTGAAACACTTCTGCATCGGTACGGATGTCAGTATTCTGATGGACTGGTTCCGCACAAACGGTGAGGAAATGCGGCGGGTGCTGGAAGGCGAGTGAAATTGCATACGCGACGCGGGCGATCAAGCTGGCAGTACGCATTCAACAGGTCTGCGGCCGGCGCGTTGCGGGCCGGAGGGAGGCGAATTTCTGATGACAACGGAATCAACCGAAAATGGCCGATTGGACCCTCACGAACTGTGGGACACGGACAGTCCACGCATGCACGTGGGTACGCAGCGGTTCGACACAACGGACGAGCATCTGGCGTTTCTCGCGCGGCATGGGGTGAACAATATGGCCGCGAACGACATTACCTTTCACCGCGACCGGGGCTGGGACGCGGAGGAACTCGCACAGAAACGTGAGAAGTGCGCTTCTTACGGCGTGGACCTGGAAATGGTGGCGCTGCCCCTCCACCAGTTCAACGAAGACGGCGGATCGGTGCCCAACTACATGCTTGGGAACTGGAAGAAGGGAGAGAAGGAGATCGATCGCGTTTGCAGGATGGTGCGGGCCACTTCCGAAGCAGGGATTCCCGCCATCAAGTATTTCCTGTGCGAAATGGAGAACCAGCGGACGGAAAGCGTTCCTCTCGGCCGCGGGGGCGCCCGGTATTCCACCTGGGATCTCTCAAAGGCAGACGCGAATACGCCGCGATACGACAAGCCGGTGACCGCCGAAGAGAATTGGGAACGGGTGACGTTCTTCCTGGAGCGGGTGATCCCCGTCGCTGAGGAATGCAAGGTCCGCATGGCCTGCCATCCCTGCGACCCGTGGCTGCCGCCGGGATACAAGGGCGTGGACCGCGTGCTGGGCGGGGCCGAGGGCTTCAAGCGTTTTATCGAAATCTGTCCCAGTCCCTATCACGGACTGAATCTCTGCCTGGGCTGCATGGCCGAGAGTGTGGAGGATCCCGCCACGGAGGTGCCGGATATCATCCGCTATTTCGGGGAACGGAAAAAGATCCACCTGATCCACTATCGGAACATCTTCGGCGGCCGCAACAGGTTCCAGGAAGTCTGGCCCGACGAGGGCGACATGAATATGTTCACGCTGATGCAGGCGCTGAAGGACGTCGGATATCCGCACATGGTCGTGCCGGACCACGCCCCGGGCCACAGCGCGCCGGGGAGTTTCGAACAGGCGTTCGCCTTCCAGTTCGGCTATATCAAGGCGATGATGCAGGCGGTGCTTTCCGCAGCGTGAGCGCTCACGTAATGTATCGGCGAATCCAAAAGCGGGATCCGAACCGTACCGGGTACGGGACTCTGAAATACAATCAGCGCTCCCCAATGACCGTGCGGCTAACAGTCCGTTGAGAAAGTCGCTCTGCAGGCGAGGTCGAAGACAAGGCGCGCGACCGAGTCCCATCCTGCGATTCGGCGAGGGAGCGCAACGCAGTATTTCGGCCACAAGGGCCGGCCGTAGCCCGGATGGGCTTTTTCAACGGGCTGTTAAGGAGTCGAGATGGAGTTTGATACGAGCCTGTTCGATCGGGCACTCAAGAAACGAAGAGAGAAGCGAAGCCGCGAGAGAAAGGAGTGCCTGGATACGGTAACGGCAACCCTCAATCGTGTCCGGAGCCAATACGACATTCGCGAGGCTTATGTAACGGGTTCGCTTCTCGTTGAGTATCGATGGAATGAGGATTCCGACGTCGACGTGGCTGTCGGTGGATGTTCTGGATCGGTCCTCGACGTCATGAAGGCGCTGGAAGACGCCACCGGAAAGGTTGTGGATGTTATCGATCTGGATACACATCCATATCCGGACACGGTCCGGGACAGTGGATTGACAGTTTATGGATGAAGCTAGGATCGCCATTCTGAAGGCTGAAGTCGATTCACGCCAGCGTGATATCGATGACATCTACAGGCGGATCAAAAACAGGCGGGGAGTCTTTCGCGAGTCGGTCGAAGGCGTCGACAGTATGGCCTATCAGATTCACAACCTCTATTCCGCGTTTGAGCAGTTATTCGAGACGGTTGCGAGATTCTTCGAAAACCGTCTTGAAGAGGAGAGGTATCATGTCGACCTCCTGCGCCGAATGCGGCTTGAAATCGAAAGCGTCAGGCCGGCCCTGGTATCCGACGAAGCTTTTGTACTTCTCGATGAGTTACGTCGTTTCAGACATCTGTTCAGGCACGCGTACACAACCGACTTGAAGCCGGAAAATCTGGCGGATCTTCTCTCGAAGGCCGAACGGCTGAGACCGGTTCACCGCCGGGATGTGGCGGAATTCCTGGGTCGAATAACGCCATAGTCAGCGATGTTTGAGGGACGTGTCCGCTGGCGGAAGACCAATGGAAGCGCAATAGCGTAATCCGGAGGACGCGGTGAGTATGTTTTCACTGGAAGGACGCGTGGCGCTTGTGACGGGCGCGGGCAGGGGAATCGGGCAGGGCGTCGCGAAGGGCCTGGCGGCCCATGGCGCCAGGTGCGTTTGCGCGGCCAGGACCCGGTCCCAGCTGGAGGAAACCGCGGCGGAGATCCGGGCGGCGGGAGGCGACGCGCTGGCTGTTGAAATGGACATGGCGGACCTCGACGCCGTCAGGCGGGGAGTGGAAACGACTCTCGCTCAATATGGGCAACTCGACATTCTGGTCAACAACGCGGGGATGAACGTCCGGGAGCCGCTGGAGGAAGTCACCGAGGAACACTACGACCGGATCATGGCCGTCAATCTGAAGGGACTCTATTTCCTAGCCCGCATGGCCGCCGAACACATGATCCCGCGGAAGCAGGGCAAGATCATCAACATCGGCTCCCTGACCACCGGAATCGCCCTGCACGGCGTGTCGGTCTATACGGCAACCAAGGGCGCCGTCGGACAGTTGACGAAGGCGCAGGCGCTGGAGTTGGGCCCGCACAATATCCAGGTGAATGCGATCTGCCCCGGTTTCATTCTGACGCCGCTCACCGAAAAGCTGTGGTCCGACCCGACGATGCGGGCGTGGGGCGAGGGCCGGACTCCGGCCGGGCGGCTGGGCGTACCGGACGACCTGGTGGGTACCGCCGTGTTTCTGGCATCCGCGGCTTCGGATTTTGTAACCGGCCAGCACATCTACGTGGACGGCGGCTTCATGGCCGGCGAGAAGTGGCCGCTGCCGACTGGGAAGTTGTCTTAATATTACCGGTGAGTTCCCGAGCGCGAGCGAAAAAGCGGCGGTCAAGGCGGGAAAATTCGCCCATATTTGTCTATACGGGTGGATTTGACCAACGCCGACCGGCGCTTTTGCAGCCGTGCGAAGACCGCTGGGAATTTTAAGACAGCTTCTAAGGTGAGTCAAAAGGGCACATGACGATGGATGCCGCCAGGATCGAACAGCAGATCGCCTTTATCGTCGAGATCGACAAACTGAAGAATGTGCTCCGAAGGACGTACCTGATCGACGGGAAACGCCGCGAGAACAGCGCGGAGCATTCGTGGCACCTGGCCATGATGGCCGTACTGCTTTCCGAATATGCACGGGAAGAACTGGATATTGCGAGAGTTTTGAAAATGCTGCTGCTGCACGACGTGGTCGAGATCGACGCTGGAGACACCTTTGCCTATGACGAGGCGGCCCACGCCGACAAGAACGAACGGGAAGGACTCGCCGCCAAGCGGATTTTCAATCTGCTACCAGCCGATATGGCCGGGGAGGCGTTCGCGTTGTGGGAGGAGTTCGAGGCAGGCGCGACGCCCGAGGCGAAATACGCCGAAGCGCTGGACCGGTTTCAGCCGATTCTGCTGAACTACGGATCAGGCGGAATCGCGTGGCGGGAGCACGGAATAAACCTGGAGCAGGTGATTGCGCGGAATCGACACATCGAAGCGGGAGCGCCCGCCCTGTGGATGTACGTTCAGGGGCTGATCGACCGGGCCGAGAGCGAGGGCACATTGCGTCGGAAGCGGGATCGTCCAGAAAGCGAACGCCCCACAATCGGGCGGGACAGGACGGGACAGACCTGACAGGAGGATCGGGATATGGCACAACAGGCAGAATCGATGTGGTTTTACGTGGGCGGCGCCGGAATCTCGGTGTACCGCCTGGACCTTGCCACCGGGAAACTGGCGCACCGGAGTACGGTTTCGGATGTGAAGAATCCTTCATTCCAGGCCGTCCATCCGTCGAATCGGTTCCTTTACTCCGTAGCGGAAGTGAATGACGGCGGGGCGATACACGCGTTCGAGATCGATCCGGCCACGGGCGCACTGGGTTCGCTGAACCATCAGTCCTGCATGGGCGCCGGTCCCTGCCACGTGAGCGTGGACGCAACCGGTCGAGTGGTGCTGGCAGCCAATTATTCCAGCGGCGGCGTGGCGGCGCTGCCCATCCGGGACGACGGCAGCCTGGGCGAGGCCACTTCCGCTATTCAGCACGAGGGTTCCAGCGTGCATCCGGGCAGGCAGCAGGGGCCGCATGCCCACTCCATCACCATCGATCCGGGCAATCGATTCGCCGTCTCGGCCGATCTGGGAATCGATAAAGTGCTGGTATACCGGCTGGATGCGGAAAAGCAGACGATCACGCCCAACGATCCCCCCTGGGTGGACGTTCAGGCGGGCGCGGGACCCAGGCACTTCGCGTTTCATCCCAACCGGAAAAACGCCTATCTGATCAATGAGCTGGACAATACGGCCGTGGCGTACGCGTACGATGAAGACCGGGGGGTGCTTGAGACGGTCCAGGTGATTTCCACGCTTCCCGGAGACTTTACGGATACAAGCTATTGCGCGGATATTCACGTTTCGCCGGATGGACGCTTTGTGTACGGCTCGAACAGGGGGCACGACAGTATCGTGATTTTTGAAGTCGATCCGGGCACGGGCCGGCTCTCGGTTGTGGACTACGAGTCCACCCGCGGCGAGTTTCCGCGCAATTTCGCCCTGGATCCCACCGGGCGGTTCCTCTTTGCGGCCAATCAGAATACGGACAATATCGTCTCCTATCGGATCGACGCTCAATCGGGGAGACTCACCGCGACCGGTCAGCAGGTGGAGACGCCGCAGCCGGTCTGCATCAACATGATCCCCGTGGCATAACAGTCCGAGAACCATACGTACCAATGCCTCACGCCTTGAATTCCCTTTTCTGGCTGAGGCATTTTACTGTATATACGTTTGAGTCGACTTCCCCATCGACGTGAGATTCCGATCGGGACCGGACCCTCGAGTGATTGAGACGCTTCTGCGTCGGCCGTGTAGATCGATCTCTCAGGAACGAAGGTTACCCATGAACATCGGCATGTTACTCACGAAATCCGCGCGCACCTATCCGCGGAACCTGGCTGTGGCGTGCGGTCCGGGGCGATGGACCTACGCCCGGTTCAACGAGCGCGTGAACCGTCTGGCGCACGCGTTTCGCAGGCTGGGCGTGCGCCGCGGCGACCACGTCGCCATTCTCATGCAGAACCTCCCCGAAATGCTGGAGTCCATGTTCGCCTGTTTCAAGGCCGGCGCCGCGGCCGTTCCGATCAACTTCCGCCTGCATCCCAATGAATACGCGTTCGTCATCGATCATTCCGAATCGGAACTGGTTGTCATCTCTTCTGAATTCAACGCGCCGATTTCGCAGATTATGGATCGCCTGCCCCGCGTCAGGCACGTCGTCACGATAGCGGAAGCGCACGAGGGAACACTGGACTATGAGACGTTGATTCGCGCCGAAAGCGCCGGTTTTGACGAAGCGGACGTGGATCCCGATGACGTGGCGTGGGTGTTCTATACCTCCGGGACCACCGCTCAGCCGAAGGGTGCGCTGCTGACGCACCGCAATCTGCTGGCGATGACGATGAACTTCTATTCGGATATCTGCCGGGGCTTCGGTCCGGACGACGTGGCCCTGCACGCGGCGCCGCTGTCGCACGGAAGCGGCCTGTATGCCCTGCCCAACGTCGGCAAGGCGGCGGCCAACATTATCCCGGAGACGGTTTCCTTTGATGTCGACGGGATACTGGAGGCGATTGAGAAATACCGGGTTACGAACATGTTCGCGGCGCCGACGATGGTCAAGCGTATGGCCGAAAGCCCCGCGTTGCACCGGTACGACCTTCGATCGCTGAAAATCCTCAACTACGGCGGGGGACCGATGCTGGCCGAAGACCTGCGGGTTGCCATCGAAAAGCTGGGACCGTGCCTCGTGCAGCTCTACGGCCAGGGCGAATCTCCAATGACGATCACCTTCCTTCCCCACCGCGACCACGTCCTGAACGGCGCCCCCCAACAGATGAAGCGACTCAGTTCGGTAGGATATGCGCGTACCGACGTCGAAGTCAGGATTCTGGACGAAGAGGACTACGAAGTCCCGCCGGGAGACGTCGGCCAGATCGTAACGCGCTCCGACCTTGTCATGAAGGGTTACTGGCGCAATCCCGAAGCCACCGCGGCCGCCCTGAAAGACGGCTGGCTTCACACCGGCGACGTGGGATATATGGACGAAGACGGCTACGTTTTCCTGCTCGATCGCTCGAAAGACCTGATCATCAGCGGCGGCGAGAACATCTACCCCCGCGAGATCGAAGAGGTGCTCATCCGGCATCCGGCCGTTTTCGAGGTTGCGGTCATCGGCGTTCCCGATCCCGAGTGGGGAGAGGCCGTCAAGGCCGTCGTGGTCAAAGCGCCAGGTCGCCACGTGTCCGGCGAGGAGTTGATCGACTTCTGCAAGGGCCGGATCGCCAGCTTCAAGAAACCGGGAACCGTGGATTTCGTCGAGGAATTGCCCAGGAACAACTACGGCAAGGTCGTCAAGAACGTGATCAGGGCGCCGTACTGGGGTGGAAGGGAAAGCAGGGTGATCTGAAGGGATACCCCGATGTGATTGGGGCCGTGTCGAGGCAATGTTCAATGGTCAGGAAACGAAAATTGGGGCGCGGTGTCGCAATGGTGGGCGCCGGCATGTCGCCGTTCGGCATGTTCCGGGAAAGGGATTCCAGGGACCTGTTCGTGGACGCCTTTCGCGCGATGATCGCATCGGTGGACAACGGCGTGGATCCCGCGGATATCGATGCCCTGTATATCGGCAATTTCACGAACGACTTTTTTGTGCATCAGTCCCACTGGGGCGCCATCCTCGTCGACGCACTGGGCCTGGTTCCCAGACCGGCGACCCGCACCGAAGGCGCATGCGCGTCC
>CAZKDZ010000089.1:0-29083 GCA_964551635.1 uncultured bacterium
CGGCCGCCCATTTTTCCCGTTCCCATTGCTTCTGTCCGATCTTTTCCACGTAGGACTCACCCTTGTGTTTCAGAAGCCACCCCTTCAGGGGTACGTCCTCATCCGTCGGCTGCCACCATCCCTTGACGTCCACCCCGTCGCCCAGAAGCTGGCGTCGAACCGGATCGCATTTTTCGAGGATTTCGTCCGGGATGAGGTTGTAGTCCAATCCTCTGAGCCAGCGATAGCTGTAGCCCAGAAACAACACTTTTCGTGTGATTTCGGAGGTATTCAACCCCCGTGCATGCCAGAGACGCCGGTCGAAGAGGACCGCGGTTCCGGCTTTGACCCGGACCTGCATCATGTCTTCGAACCCGGACGTTTCTGGGGACCCGACTCCGCCTTCAGGCCAGCGTTCCGGCGGAATGTCTCGCTTGTGGCTGCCCGGAACGATGCGAATCCCGCCCCGGTCGGGCGCGTTCGTGTCGGTGAGCCAGAATGCGACCTTCAGCGACAGCCGGGGATGGGGACGCTCCATCTCGGGTACGGGCCGCCCGCCGTCCTGATGCCAGCCGCCCGTCTTCGCCTGTACGGTATGCCCGGGCTCGGGCGGGTAATTGATCAGGTGGGAAATATAGTGCTGGACGTTCCAGCCCAGAATGTCCCAGATGAGCGGGAACGTCGTGGGCAGATCCAGCAGGTCCAGAAATGCGTCGTCTTCGACGATGCTTCGAAATTTGTTCATGATTTGACCGGCTCCGAGGCCCTGCGTTTCCCGTTCACGCGCATCCACGCGGTCAGCGGCGTCCAGCAGACGTTCCAGCATTCCCGGGTCCAGCGCATTTTCGACGATCAGAAAGCCCTGCTGATCGAAATGGTCCCGCTGTTCATCCGTCATGCAGTGGTCAAGACATTTGATTTCCATTGTTTTCCTCTGCTCTACGACCACGGCGCTCACGTCGATTGATTTGGATTTCGATTCCAGATGATAGCCGACAACTATGCAAGAGAGCCCGGGATGAGAGGGCTCCTAAAAGCGGTGAGAGGGTAGACGGTAGAAGAAATCCTTGCCCGATATTCCATTCCTCCTTGCCTCCGGCACCATAGGAAACCTCACAGGGCAGGTAATCTCTCCCCTCTCCCGTCTCCCCTCTCACCAGGTGGTGCGGCGGGGTGTGGTCCTCTACCCTCTACCGGCTCCCTGCCTGAGTAGAATACCGCCCTTGACCGATGGAAGGCAAGGACAAATGACGCGGGGGTCGCAGGCCATTGGCGTTGATTTTTGGCGACGGTCGCATTAGATTGCGAAATCTCGATTTCAGTATGAATCCGGGCTGCTTTCGACGCTTTCAGGGCGGTCTGGAGTTTTCGTAAAAGGAAGCAGTTCGTGGCGTCCCGCGGAACGAACGTCGTGTTTATTCTCACCGACGACCAGGGGGTCTGGGCGGCGGGGTGTTACGGCAATCCCGAGATCCGTACCCCCAATATCGACCGGATCGCGAACACGGGAGTTCGGTTCGAGAATTTCTTCGTGGCGACGCCGGTCTGTTCGCCCAGCCGCGCCACGTTTCTGACGGGGCGCATCGCCTCGCAGCACGGCGTTCACGACTGGATCAGAGACGGGAACGTCGGGCCGGACGCGGCCTCCTACCTGGCGGGCGAGGTGACGTACACGGACGTGCTGGCGGAGCACGGATGGAACTGCGGGATCAGCGGCAAGTGGCACCTGGGCAACAGCCAGGTATCTCAACATGGATTCGGGCACTGGTTCGTACATCAGAGAGGCGGTGGCAGGTACAACGATGCGCCGATGGTGAGAAACGGCGAACTGACCGATGCGCCGGGTTACGTGACCAACGTGATTACAGACGACGCGCTGGATTTCATCGACCGTCACGCCGGCGACGACGATCCGTTCTACCTGAGCGTTCATTATACCGCCCCACACAACCCTTGGACCGGGCATCCGCGGGACATCGTGGATTCCTACGAGGAGTGCGCGTTCGAGTCGTGTCCCCAGGAACCCCGGCATCCCTGGGCCATCGGGTTGACTGACCGGTGTCTGGGCAACCGGGAAATGTTGAAGGGGTATTTTGCCGCGGTGACGGCGATGGATGCCGACGTGGGACGAATCCTGGACAGGCTGGAGTCGTATGGGTTGCGGAACGAGACACTGGTTGTCTTCGCGTCCGATAACGGGTTCAGCTGCGGTCACCACGGGTTCTGGGGCAAGGGGAACGGCACGCGTCCCCTGAACATGTACGAGAATTCCGTCAAGGTGCCGGCCGTGATGAGCCACCCGGGACGAATCCCGGCAGGACTCGTGCAGCCCGCGATGGTGAGCGCGTATGACTTCATGCCCACGCTTCTGGATTACCTGGACCTGCCGATTCCCGAGGGACGAAATCTGCCCGGTGGCAGTTTCCTGCCCGCGCTGCTCGGTCGGGGAGACTCCGGGCGGGAATCCGTGGTGATTTACGACGAATACGGTCCCACCCGAATGGTCCGAACCGCTGAATGGAAGTATATTCACCGTTATCCGGAGGGGCCCAACGAACTCTACGATCTGGTGAACGATCCGGAGGAACGCGGGAATCTGGCGAAGGTTGCCGCTCAGACCTCGCGGATGACGTCGCTGCGGGCGATGATGGAGGACTGGTTCGCGACCTATGCGGACCCGGAGAAAGACGGACGCGAGCGGGGTGTCACGGGCGGCGGCCAGATGCGTCCGGTCGGCGGGGCGTGGGAGGACGGCGCGCCCGCGTTTTGAGGATAGCAACAATGAGGAGATCTTTATGAACGTCGCTGATGCGGTAGCCCATGTTTTAAAGGCCGAGGGCGTGGAGTACCTGTTCGCCTATCCTGTGAATCCCCTCATCGAGGCTGCGGCGAAGGTGGATATCCGGCCCATTCTCGTCCGCCAGGAACGCATCGGCCTGCATATGGCCGACGCGCTGAGCCGCATGACGTCTGGCAGGCAGATCGGTGTCTTCTGCATGCAGAGCGGCCCGGGATCGGAGAATGCTTTTGGCGGCGTCGCGCAGGCGTACGGGGATTCGGCGCCCATCCTGGTGCTGCCGCTGGGATACAATAGAACGCTGACCAATGTGCAGCCGAATTTCAACTCGGCTTTGAATTACCGGCACGTGACCAAGCACTCCGAGCAGGTCATCCTTTCGGAAACCGTGCCCGAGGTGATGCGGCGCGCGTTTACGCAGGTGCGAAACGGCCGCCCGCGCCCGGTGCTGGTGGAGTTTCCGGGCGACGTGTTCGACGAGGAGATCACAGAGCCTTTCAACTACAGGCCCGTGCCTTCGTTGAAAACCGGTCCGGACCCGCGAGAGGTCGAGAAGGCGGCAACGATGCTGCTGGAAGCCCGCCGGCCCGTCATCTACGCCGGACAGGGCGTACACTATGCCGAGGCCTGGGATGCCCTGCGGGACCTCGCGGAACTCCTCGAAGCGCCCGTCACCACGAGCCTGGGCGGGAAGAGCGCCTTTCCGGAGAACCACCGGCTCTCCCTGGGCTCCGGCGGCAGATCGATCCCCAAAACCGTGCACCACTTCCTTCAGGAGGCCGACCTGATCTTCGGAATCGGATGCAGCTTTTCGCGCACCAATTTCGGGGTGACCATACCGGAGGGGAAACCCGTGGTTCACGCCACGCTGGATCCGGGGGACATCAACAAGGACGTGGAAGTCGAACACGCCCTGGCGGGCGATGCGAAACTCACCCTGGAAGCGCTGGCGGAGGAAGTACGCGCGCGACTGAACGGACAGGCACGCGGCCGGGCGGACCAGGTGGCAAGCGAAATCGCCTCGATAAAGCGCGAATGGCTCTCTCAATGGATGCCGAAGCTGACGCTGAACGAGGCGCCTCTCTCTCCGTATCGGGTGATCCGGGACCTGATGCAGACGGTTGACGTACCCAATACGATCATCACCCACGACGCAGGCAGCCCGCGCGACCAGCTTTCGCCGTTCTGGGAATCGCACACGCCGCTTTCCTACATTGGCTGGGGAAAGACCACCCAGCTCGGTTACGGACTCGGCCTGGCCATGGGCGCCAGGCTGGCCTGCCCGGACAAGCTGTGTATCAATGTCTGGGGCGATGCCGCCATCGGCTTTACGGGCATGGACTTCGAGACGGCCGTTCGGGAGCGGATCCCGATTCTGTCGATATTGTTCAACAATTTCAGCATGGCAATCGAACTTCCGATCATGCCGGTGTCCACGGAAAAATACCGCAGCACGGATATTTCCGGGCACTATGCGGATATGGCGAAGGCATTCGGCGGTTACGGAGAGCGAGTGGAATCTCCGGACGATATCGTGCCGGCAATCGAGCGGGGGATCAGGAAGACGGAGGAAGGCGTTCCGGTGCTGCTTGAGTTCATTACGGCCAAGGAGATCGAATTCTCGCTCTTCTAATCGAGGTGGACGTAAAGGACCGGATTCTCCCGGCGCGTTGGAATCTCACCGCGAAGCAAGCATGAATCAAACCTTAAATGGACGGAGGGTGTCATGGCGAGCAGGCTGGCGGGTTTCGGACTGGCGATCCTTGCGGGATTTGCAATATCCTGCGGTGACGATAAACCAACGGCGCCAGGTCAGGATCTTGTAGGATCATGGACCTACCAGGGAACCGATTTCAGTTCGACAGCGGCGAGCAACCTGCAGGATTACCTGCTGAGCCAGGGCGTGGACCAGGCGGCCGCGCAACAGTTCGTCGCGGAATTCAGAAATGAGATGGATAGGGGCTTCCGCGAAACCGGCCTGGAAATCGTGCGATTCAACGAGGACAGGACCTACGAAGACAATTCCGGCAACTCGGGCGTGTGGTCCGTTCTGGGCGACGTGCTCACGATGGTGGAGGAAGACGGGTTTACCATTCAATGCCAGTACTTTATAGACGGCGAAGACCTGACGCTCATCCTGACCAAGGAGCGCTATCTGAACGTTATCCGGCAGACGGAAAACGCGACTGAGCTCGACACGGATACACTGGCGCTTCTCGATATCCTGTTCGGCGACGGCGACTCTTTGCGACTCTTCTACAGGGCAAGGTAACCGGCAGAAACCCTTCACGCCTGACTGATGCCGGCGCAAAGCTGAAGGTGCGACACAGACGGAGGAAAATCATGGGCCGATTGTCGGTACCCGTCCTGGCGGTCTTGATCGGCTTTGTGATTTCCTGCGGGGAAGACAAACCCACGGAGCCGGTCCGCGACCTTGTGGGTTCGTGGACTTACCGGGGTACCAATTTTGCCGCTGCCGCTGCGGCGAACCTGCGCGATTTTCTGATGGGCCAGGGCTGGAACCAGGCGTCCGCGCAGCGGATGGTGGATGGATTCCGGAACGAGATGGAAGCGGGTTTCCGCGATACCGGGTTGTCGGTTCTCCGGTTCAACGCGGACGGGACTTTCGAAGACAATTCCGGCAGCACCGGCGTCTGGTCCATTCAGGGCGACGTGCTCACAATCGTGGCTGAGGATGGATTTACCATTCAATGCCAATACTCCGTGGACGGCGACGACCTGACGCTCATCGTGAACAAGGAGCGATATCTGAATCTGATCAGGCAGTCCGGGGGTACGGGTGAGATTGACCCGGAGATTCAGGCGCTTCTGGATATTCTGTTTGGGGGCGAGAATGCGCTCAGGCTGTTCTACAGAGCCACGTAGCGGGCCGAGTCCGTGCGCACGTCGCCCGGCTGAATGGCACGTCAGTTCGCCGGAATAATGTAATATGGCGATGCATTGGGATCACTGGCCGTACTTCCTCCAATGACCAGCTCGAGTCCTGCATCATGTTCGCGTGCGGCGACGTTCGCGCACCCCGGCGTCCCGGGATTCCAGGGGTCATCGGCCCTCGTAGTAAGTGTCCCCCGCTTCATTTCGTCGAGCGCGACCCATGCACCGTCGAGCCACGCCCTTGGACGCCGGATCGTCGCGCTTCGAACCTCGCGGGCAAGGCAGTGCCGTGCTCTCGTTACGAAGTCCTCCACGAACATCCCGAAGCTCCTCATCTGTGCACGCCTCGCAAAGCGTATGGTGCCCACGAAGCGCCTGCTTCCCTTCGCGAGATCGGTTACGTGCAGGGTGATCGCACTGCCTCCGTCCATCGCCTCCTCGGTGATTTCGAAGCGGTATGTCGACCCGACCGTCCATCGATAATCCAACCTACACTTCACCCCCGTTCCTTCATTTCCGAAAGTCCCGCACACGACGTCGCTCGCCCGGTCGATGAGTTCCGCATCGCCAAATCCCGGAGCGTCCCACACCGAGAATTGAAGCTGTCGATCGTAAAGGTCTCCTCCGCGCTGCAGTCCCGTGTATCCTCCGTCCCACTGGATCGCCGCGTAATAGGTACCCGTCGGATCGGTCAGCGGGGTCATGTCGATCGAGTAACCCGCGCTGGGGTGATTCCGGTTGTGGATCCAAATGGTGGCAGCTCCCGCGGGAGGATTGGCGGGTGTCGTGGACAGAGTCGCCAGATCTTTCGTTAAGCGTGAGCTTTCGTTTTCCACGGTGATCGATAGTGTGCCCGCTCCCGGCCAGCCCGCCACCCAGGTCGTCCGGAATCGACCCAGGCGGTCCGTGACGCCATGCGCAGGGTACACCCAGCCGGAGTACCGGTCTGTCGACCATCGGTAACTGGCGCCCGCGACCGGTGATACTTCTCCGTCCAGGGCAGTGACTACAAATGTACGGGCGCCCTTTTTTCCCGCATGAGCAGGAGATAGTTGCGCTGGCCACACCGCCAGCGACACAATCTTCTGCGCTGCCACCGCCTCTTTCCCGTAGTTCTCCGCGAAGATCACAAGATCGGCAAACGCGATCTCCCCGTCGCCGTTCAGATCATACGTGGCGTCGTATTCGTCGTCGCCGTCACGTGTACCGTACACTTCCGCGAAGATCAGAAAGTCGCCAAAGGCGATCGTGCCGTCGCCGTCGAAGTCGGGAATGGACGCGGTATCGTGGCCGATTGCACCGGAGTTGACGGTGACCGACTGAGGCATCGCCGGATCAACGACTGAACTTGCGTCAACAGCGGCGTGGCACACGATTGCCGGCAGCGCAAGGGCTGCAATGCACGACGTTCCTTTTCGGATATTCACAATTCGATCCCTCGTGTTGGTGATCTGAAGCTCTCAGCTTCGCGAAGTTCGATCTCGCTTTCCAGGAGATTTGTACCGCTGGCGACTGTGTCGACTGAATCCGCGGCATTCCTCACAGGAACGGCTCATCCACCCTGGCCGTAGTGTTCCGCCAGGATCAGGAAGTCGCTGAACCCGATGGTACCATTGCCGTCCAGATCGAAGCGCTCATCATACCCCGCGTCTCCCCTGCTCAGACCGTAAACACCCACAAACAGCAGGAAATCCGGAAATCCCACCGTTCCATCGCCGTCGAAGTCCGGATTGGGAGTTGGTGGCGCAAGATAGTCGGTGATTTCCCACAGCCGGACCGAACCATCCCGTCCACCAGCGGCGAGTACAGTGCGGGAGACTGACACAGATTGGACCTCCCCACTCACACCGAAGGAGACCAACTCTTTGCCGTCCAGAACATCCCACAGCCTGACAGTACCGTCCGCCGACCCCGAAGCGAGGGTAACCCCGTCGGGAGAAAACGACACCGAGTGGACCCGATTCGTATGCCCTTCCAGGGTGGCAATCTGACGCCGGGTCTCTACGTCCCACAGTTTGACCGTTCTATCCCACGACCCCGAAGCGAGAGTAGCCCCATCGGGAGAAAACGACACCGAGTGGACCCGATTCGTATGCCCTTCCAGGGTGGCAATCTGGCGCCGAGTCCCGATGTCCCACAGTTTGACCGTGCTATCCTCCGACCCCGAAGCGAGAGTAGCCCCATCAGGAGAAAACGTCACCGAAGGGACAATATATGATCCCTCGAGGACAGCAACGAGGTGAGGCGAATTCTCTGCGAGCGCGAAGTCTTTTCTGCTCAGATTTCCTTCCGCATCGACGACCCCAATGCCAACCGGATGGCTAACAAGATCTGAAAGGACTAAAAAGTCACCATGATATTTAAGTATGCCCTCATACGCGAAGTCTCCATTATATCTAAGGATACCGTCATACTCGAATTCCATGACGGCTTTCCTGCCTTCCAACCCACGACAAGCCATTAATACAGTTCCAAACTCGTCCCTGCCGGTAAGTTGCACCTGATGCAGGCCGTCCGAATCGCCGACTTCGACTAGGATGGTGACGCTCTCGGTCCCTTGCGAATACGTCAGCGGCGAGAGGATTTTAATGGTGGGTGGAGACCCTTCTTCAACTGGAATGCTCGGATTGAAGTAGGGATGCACGGCGAGAAATTCGACTGCGCAGGCCGACAGAATCGCGCGTTGGTTTTTTGTATATCCCATGATGTACCGATCATCTCTAAAATCGTGTCTCAGGCCGAAGGCGTGTCCCAGTTCGTGGGCAGTTGTTGAAAAAAAGCGAGAGAGACTGGCCCTGTGCTCGATGTGTCCGGTGGAAACCTGCGCGCTTCCGACCTTCCCCCGCCGAGATGCGAACCCGTTCGAATATTCGCTCAAGTCAACGACGTTGAGATAAATATCGTCATTTAAATGCATCGTCTGTCCAGCTTCCTCCACTGCGTCGTACTTATTGGCAATATAGTACCTGTCGGAATGTCGTCCATCGACGCGATGCACCAGCGGTTCGCCCTGCGCATCGGTTTCAATCCGAAACGTCATATTGCCGTAGCCATGGGCCTGCATCTGTTCGGCATAGACGTTTTGAACGCGACGAATCCCAACCTTTATCGAATCGACCATTTCCTGACGAAACGGCCGGTCGTTCGGCAAAAAGTAGACCAACCGCACCGTGCGAGATTCGCCGACGTTCAGGTCGGAGGGACGCTTGGCCGCCGGGAGGGGGCGGTCCCGGCGCCACTCCTCGTAGTCACAGGGTTGGCAGAAGTGCATGCTGTCGGCCTCAGGCGTCGACGCGGCAACGACGGAATTAAGGCAGACCGATGCAAAAAGGGACGTCGCCAGATGAATTTTCGTCTTGATGTTCATTGGCAAAACCCTCCTTCATGCACCGGCCATTTAGCGCGAGTGGACCGTGGCGACTTGCCGCAGATTGCGCCACCACTGAGGCATTTTTCCACACAGACGACGCATAAAGCGGCACCAATTCCGTTGGGAGACGCTGACAACATCCAACATCGGGTTGCCTGAGTTTGAATGGGCGGCGGGGGCCGGGTGACGCCGTCGTTACGGAGCGAGCAGTTGACGCCGCTTCCGGCAAACCCGCGACCGCAGTCATGCCGGCTCAAGGCACCACAGTGATTCGGAAATCATCGCCCGCACGTGTGCCCTGAAGTCCGTTAAGATTAAAACTCGCGCTGCAGATCCTTCCCGATCCGAACGGCGTATAGTTGTAACAGCCGCCGCCGATATTCCTGAACGACCCTCCGCTGACTGTACAGCTCTGATTGGGACGTGAAGCTGGTGGACGCCGTCTGACGGCCTCAGTCATTAATCCGCCACGTGAATTGTCCAACTGTTGCGGCCACTGTTTTTCGTGGCATGAAAGTTCCACCGTACACCGTTTATGGTGGCGCCTCTGGCGTCTATACCGGTACCGGCGTTGAAGAACGCGATGGATCCCCTTCCGGAACTGGATACAGAGAAGGTATTGCCCTTGTAAGTACAGGTTTCGCCAGGATTCACGACCAACCCGGCCCTGCAAGCGCCACGACTTCCTCCGCCACCTCCGCTGACGGTGACGGTGACACCTGAAGAACAGTTGTTGTTCGTATTGCTCTCGCCGCTGACGCCGTCAACGCAGGCGCCGTAGTAGTAGGTCCCGGCATCCGACGGCGCATTCAGGCTGATCGACTCGGCGCTGGTT
This sequence comes from uncultured bacterium, assembly GCA_964551635.1. GTDB lineage: Bacteria > Latescibacterota > UBA2968 > UBA2968 > JAAXHE01. The sequence goes on from CAZKDZ010000089.1 coordinate 9,877, forward strand.
GCTCCGGCCGCGAGGGTACTCACGGCGTCCGTGCCCTCTTCCGTGTCATCCGTCGAAATCATCGCGTTGGACGAGCGATAATACCGCAATGTCGTGGCCGCAGCCGGTTCGCTGCCCTGGTTGCGCACTGTCGCGCTCAGCGTGAACGACTGCCCGGTTGTCAGCGTGTTGTCGTCGACCGAGGTCCGGACTACCAGGTCCGGCCCGGCCTCGACGGGCACTGCGAGACCCAACGCGATGCCCCACGGGCCCCCAAACACTGTGACGAGGTCTTCGACATCGCTACCGTCGAGGTTGGACCGCTGGATCTTTTTCGTGCGATTGTCCGTCCAATAAATCTTCCCGCCGGACACGTCCAACGCTATGTCGGATGGCCAGTCCAGTCCTGTGGTGACGAGGTCTTCCACACCGCTGCCGTCCAGGTTGGACCGCTGGATCTTATCCGCGTCCCGGTCCGCCCAATACATCTTTCCGCCGGACACATCCAACGACAGGCTCACTGGCGCACCCAATCCGGTGGTGACGAGGTCTTCCACATCACTGCCGTCGAGATTGGACCGCTGGATCTTTTTCGTGAACCAGTCAGTCCAATACATCTTACCGCCAGACACGTCCAACGCTATGCCGGAAGGGGTCCACTGCCCTCTGGTGACGAGGTCTTCCACGCCGCTGCCGTCGAGATTGGACCGCTGGATCTTATCCGCGTTCCCGTCCGTCCAATACATCTTTCCGCCGGTGACGTCCAACGCTATGTCGCGTGGCCAGTCCAGTCCTGTGGTGACGAGGTCTTCCACGCCGCTGCCGTCCAGGTTGGACCGCTGGATCTTGCCCGGCGTCGTCCAATACAGCTTTGCCGCGCCGGAAACCGGCGGGGCGCCCGTCGAGACGGTTACCGTTACAACAGCCGAGCAGTTGTTGTTCGTATTGCTCTCGCCGCTGACGTTGTCAACGCAGGCGCCGTAGTGGTAGGTCCCTGCGGAGGATGGCGCATTCAGGCTGATCGACTTGACGCTGGTGTTCCCGGGCGCGAGGGTCCTCACCGCGTCCGTGCCCTCTTCCGTGTCATCCGTCGAAATCGTCGCGTTGGTCGATCGGTAATACCGCAACGTCGTGGCCGCTGCCGAAGTGGAGCCCTGATTGCGCACCGTGGCGTTCAGCGTAAACGACTGCCCGGTTGTCAATGTATTGTCGTCGACCGAAGGGGATTCAACGATCAGATCGGGGTTACCGGACGGTGGCGTCGTTGTCCCCCCGCCGCCGGAGGGCGGGACCTGACTGCCGAATTCGCCGGCAAAGATCAGAAAATCCGTAAAGTCGACAGAACCATCGGAATTCAGGTCCTGTGCGGCATTGTACTTCCCATCGCCCTGACTCGACCCGAACGCGCCCGCGAAAGTCAGGAAGTCTGAAAAGCCGACGGTTCCGTCGCCGTCGAAGTCGGGGGACGGCGCGGAGTTGAACGAAATCTCACTGCTTGTCCTGAGGACGTCGCTGGACGTCGAACTTTCGGCGAGCGTGACAGACTCGATGCCGATGGAGCATTCCTTGCCCGTTACGTCTGCGACCGTCTCGAATTCCGCGCGCGCCAGGAATCCCGGAGACGCCAATGTCGCTGGGGACGTGGCGGCGAGGGCTGCGCCGACGGATCCCTCGGGCAGCGAAAGGGCAAACGCGCTGTTTTCGGCTTTGACGAAAGACACGAGAGAGGCATCGAAGGCGAATCTGAGGACGACGCCGCGCAGAGACGTCGTGACCCCCGTGGCGAAGACTTCCAGGGCGATCTTCGTGCCGCGACCCGACACGGCGCCCGTGGTCACTCCGTCGTCCCTCCGGTTGCCCGCCCCGCCGTCAGAGATCAGGTCGAGCGACAAAACCGCATTCGCATTGTTACCCAGGGCGATTTTCGCGGCGCGTTCCGACAGCGAACCCTTGACGGAGTCATCATCCTCACCGGCAGCCAGCTCACCGCCGGCAATCAGGGCAGGAGACGAGACCCCGTCTTCGCTGGACACGACGAGAACCGCACCCGTTAACACGCAGAGGCCGACAACCGCGATCAACAACAGGCGAAATACAGGATTCATAGCAAATGCTCCCAAGTATCACTTTCGAAGAAGACACTTTGGTCCGGTCAGCGACTAGGACACGCCCCTATTAGCCAGGAATGGCACTGCCGTTGCCTGCTGCAGCCGAGACGTCTCTGCGCAACTGCCAGAGGTCGGCATTCGCCGCCGAACCTCCGGCCGTCAGGTTCTGCGCGGTGAATTCGCCACCGGGCACAGGCCGTCGGCTGTCGCGTTCAACGATTAGTTCGAGCTCTGGCCGAAGTTTTCCGCCAGGATCAGGAGGTCGCTGAAGCCGATCGCGCCGTTGCCGTCCAGATCGAAGCGAGCGTCGTACCCCGCATCCCCTCGACCCAGCCCCCACGCGCCCGCAAAGAGCAGGAAGTCCGGAAAACCCACCGTTCCATCGCCGTCGAAGTCCGGACTGGCGACGGATGGCGCGATGTACCGGGAGCTATCCCATAGCAACACCGTGCCATCCGATGCGCCCGATGCCAGGACGCCGCCGTCATCTGAAAACGCCACAGAATGGACATGCCCATTGTGTCCGTACAGATTGGCGACTATCCGTCTTGAAGCGACGTCCCACAGCCGGACTGCGCCTGATGAACCCGACGCCAGTATCGTCCCGTCGCGGGAGAACGACAGAGCCGCGGCCCTGCCGCCCTCCATGTCGCCGATCGGTTCCCAGGTACCCGTTTCCCACAGCTTGATGGTGCGGTGCGAACCGGAAACGAGTATCCTCCCATCAGGTGAGAACGACAACGCATCGACCGGCGACTCATGCCCTTCCAGGGTTTCGATCAGGTTTCGAGTGCGCACGTCCCACAGCTTGACCGTCTTGTCTCCACCCCCCGCCGAAGCGAGGATCGCACCATCGGGGGAAAATGACAGCCCATATACTGGATCTGTGTGCCCTTCCAAGGTGTCAATCAGTTCTCGCGTCCTCACGTCCCATAGCCTGATGCTGCGGTCCAGCGAACCGGAAGCCAGCAAGGCGCCGTCGGGCGAGAACGACACAGAATTGACCCCACCCCCGTGCCCGTCCAGGGTTCCTATCTGTTCCCGGGTCTGTATGTCCCACAGCTTGACGGTGCGGTCCCACGACCCGGATGCCAGTGTGCCACCATTTGGAGAAAAAGACACAGAACTGACTCTGGCCGTGTGCCCCTCCAGGGTGACGATCACGGTTCGCGTATCCGCGTCCCACAGCCTGAGCTTGCCGTCCGTATGTCCCGATACCACTGTTGCGCCATCGCGCGAGAGCGACGCCGAGGACAGCGACAGGTGATCCGACAGCCCGGCTGCATTGCCCGTGTCCAGGCTTCGCAGCAGCACGGTGCCATCGGCGGCGCTGGAGACAAGGGCGGCGCCGTCGGGAGAAAACGCCACCGAATAGACCGCATCCCTGTGCTCTTCGAAGACAGAGATCAAGTCTTCAGTCGCCACGTCCCACAGCCTGACCGTACGGTCCGACGAGCCCGATGCCAGAGCGGCGCCGTCGGGAGAAAAAGACACGGAGCGCACCAAACCCTCGTGCCCGCTAAACGTGGCGACCTCGGTTTCTCCTGACACGTCCCATAACCTGACGGTACGGTCGACCGAACCCGATGCCACCAGCGCGCCGTCGGGAGAAAACGACACCGACGTGACCCGATCGTTGTGCGTACCCAGGGTGGCGACTTCTGCCTGTGCCGCGATGTCCCACAGCCGGACGGTGCCGTCCTGAAACCCGGAAGCCAGCCGCCTCCCGTCCGGTGAGAAGTCCACGTAGAGGAAGGAATGAACGTCGTTTGTCCGCCACACTTCCCATGTACTCACCTCCTGCTTCGACTCAACGTCCCATACCTTGATGACATGGTCCCACGAACCGGAAGCCAGGCGAGTTCCGTCTGGCGAGAACACTACCGAGGTAACGTATCCGGAATGCCTGAGCGTCCTGATGTGCGTGCCGGATCCCACCGCCCACAACACGACCCCGGAATGGACCGTTCCGGCCGCAAGGACGCCTTTGGACGATATCGCCACCGAGAATACCGAACGCTCCGTGGGCAGCAGCGAACGAACTCGGGATGTGGCCCCATCGTACAGCCACACCCCGACGTCGCTGGCCACGGCCAGAGTACGGCCGTCCGGGGAGAGGGCCACCGCACGGTCGCCCTCCCCCATCGCGCCCTTGCCCAGACGCGCCGTCGCCAACGCCGGCAGATGCCAGGTGCGGTAGTCTCCCTCCAATTCCGTCACGCCGGCGCTCATTCCCTCGGCGGTAAACGTCGCCAATTCTCGATCGCCGATAGCCACCGACACAATGTTCGGACCTGGAAACCGACCGAGTGTCAGCGCGAGTTCGGCCCTTCCGTCGGCATCGGTTTTCACGTGTTCAACCTTGAAACGGGCGCTGAGCCTGCCCTCTCCGGCGGTGACCGTGAAGGTGACGACCGTATCCGGCATGGGATTGCCGTACTGATCACGCACTTCCACTACGAGGGGCCGAGGCAGGGCCTCCCCGGTCGGACCCTGCTGGCCGTCGCCCGAGATGATCGCCACATCCGGGACGATCACGTCCGGAAAGTCGGACGGCAGCCATACAGGCAGGTCGGCGATCGAGGCCCACGCCGCCGGGGACGTCGGGACGCCCCACGCTTCGAAGAACGGGCCGAGGTTGCGGCCCACCTGCCGGGAGAAGCGCACCAGCCACTGATCGCGCTTCTCGCCGTCGCTCTTCGGTCGCGCGGCGTCCCTCAGGGCGCGGTACGTGGCGAATACCTGCCGGAATGTGTCCCAGCCGAACGCCTCCTGCATCTGCACGTACATGAGCAGGGCCAAAGCAGGCTGGCGCTTCCACAGTTCGAAGTCCGGATTTTCGAAGTCGTAACGCGCGATCATCTCCCGCGATCGCGCATCGACCCAACGGCCATAGCTTTCGGCCACCGACATCCCGCACAGGAACTCGTAGGCGTACAGCGTAAACAGGTTGACGGTGACTTCGACGGTGCCGTGGAACGTCCAGTCCTGGCTCTGGTGGTTATGTCCCACCTCGTGGAAGAACCCCCAGTTGCCCTCCGTTCGCAGGTGCTCCACGTCCACCAGGTTGGACTGCTGGTCCAGGTGGGCGCTGATGGGATAGCCGGAAAGCATATAGCCCCTCGGGATCTGCCGATCCACGACGAACCGCTCCCGTCTCAAACGGGCGTGCGAGGGCCAGGCCGCCAGTTCCGCGTTCAGGTCCAGCACACGGTCCCAGGTCTCAGCCAGGGCCGCGGGGTCGTCCAGATCGCGCACTTCAGACGAGGGCGTGGTGATGATCATGTTTCTCCCGGCGATCTCCGCCCACGGCGCGGGAGCGTGGCGGATCCTATCGCGCCAGGCGGCCGGGTCCGTCTTGCCCAGCACGAAGAGGGGCGCGGCCACGGCGCCTTCGATCCTGACGGCGATCTTTCCAAGGTCGGCTTTGTGCGGTACTTCGATGTAGATCAGGCCGCCGAACGCATTGGCGACCAGAGTTGTGACCGAGACGACCCGGAAGCGGCGGCTGATCACGGGCATGCGCGTCCATTCCTCGCGTACCGAGATATCCCCCTTGTGGACGCCCACGCGCACGTGGAAGCGCCCGGCACTTGCGACTGCGGATGGCACGGTCACCTTAACCAGTTCGCCCGGCGCGGCGTAGAGGCCGGTGGAATGCCAGCGATACTCGTGCAGCTCCGAATAGACGCTCGTGGCGTGCCCGACAGGTTCGGTCGTGTCTATGTTGAAGGTGCGCGTGAGGCGCGGGGCATCGTCCGGGACGGAGCCGGGAAAGTCCGCGGCTGCGGGATGCGCGCGCACGGACTCGGGCGGGGTGCGGAGATGTTCCTGTACGAACTGCATCACCGCCTTGCGGGCCGCTACTTCAGATTTGCCCAGCGGGCGCTCGGCTGAAGGCCAACGGCTCTCGCTGGCATCGTTGGCGGTAGCGGGTGCGACGAGAAACAGCCCAAGCAGCAAATGAAGAGCCGGATTCTTAGCTGGCGAATTCATCAAGGCACACCTTTTGGAATCTGCCGGGATAAGCGCGGGAGCGGCAGGGCTGGGCCGGCAGCCCGGTTGCCACCTCTGCCGGCATGTCGTTGCCCTTCAGGCGGCGGACGCCCACCGTCCAGGCCGCCCTCGGACCGCTCCCATCGTTTGGCGACAAGGGGCCTTTCCTCTCCCCTCGTGAGTCGTCTTGATGTTTGGTGAGAGTATCCTTGAATGGAGCCGATCCGGCCCGCAGTTTTCGCTATTGACCGATCTTCGGACAAACGCGTCTGACGTGTAGATAAAGTCTACTCTGGTTGCGCCGATCGGGTCAATGCCGAATGATTGCCGAAACGTCCCGGATTTGTCGCGGGCTACACTTTTTTCAATATGAGATGCGAATAACGGCTCGATCGGCAGGATTCATGCGATGTCGGACCGGTATATTTTGCATTTGTATGACTTCAGGTTTCATTGTATACCATGATAGCGATATTTTCGCGACTAAATTATGATTTGTTGCTGAATATCCGGGTCTTATATATGATTTTTTCGTGACTACTGGATCGCCCGGTTCCATCGGGATTCGCAAGTGCCGAAACATCGATCGGGCGGTGAGGGAGAAATGCAATTGTCTGCGCAGGTGGAGGAGATGATGCACCCGGTCGAAAAGCTCCAGCGTGAGAACGACATATTGCGAGAACGCCTCTCCCGCATGGGCAGCGCGTTTCAGCGCATCAACGAAAGCCTGGACTTCGAGACGGTCTTGCAGGGTGTCCTGGACAGCGCACGATCCTTGACCGACGCGAAGTACGGCCTGTTGTCAGTGTTGGAGGATGGGCGGCGGATACAGAACTGCATTCCCTCCGGCCTGACGCGCAGGCAGGTCCGGCAGCTTCGTCAGGTACCCGAAAACGAGGCTCTGTTCGAACACTTCGCCTTCGTGGAAGGACCGCTGAGGCTTGGAGATATGCACAGCCACGCACGGCGCCTGGGGCTGCCCGATTTCCATCCGCCAATGCCGGTGCGCCCGAAACTGACGTGCCTCGTGGCGCCGATCCGGCATCGGGAAGAGAGAGTGGGGACGTTTTTCCTGGTCGAGAAGGAGGCAGGCAGGGCCTTCACGGAGGAGGACGAAGAGACCCTGGTAACGTTCGCCGCCCAGGCCGCCCTGGTGATCACGAACGCCCGCCGCTACCGGGACGAACGCCGGGCCGTCGCCAACCTGGAGACGCTGATAGACACCGCACCCGTTGGCGTGGTCGTCCAGGACGCGAAACGGGGAAGGCCGGTATCGTTCAACAGGGAGGCGCTGAGAATTGCCGGATCCCTGCTGACGGATAAACCTAACCCCGAGCACCTTCTCCAGACGCTGATCGTGCGACGGGCCGACGGGAGCGAGTTTTCTCTCAAAGAGTTTCCCATTGTCGAGGTGCTGGGCACGGGAGAGACCGTGCGTGCGGAAGAGGTCACCATGAAGGTCCCCGACGGCCGCAGCGTTACCGCAATCGTTAACGCGACTCCGAATCGCTCCGAAAGCGGCCGGTTGGAGTCCGTTGTCGTGACGCTTCAGGACATGGCGCCGCTGGAGGAGCTGGAACGGCTGCGGGCCGAATTCCTGGCCATCGTGAGCCACGAGTTACGAGCGCCGCTGGCGGCCATCGCAGGATCCGCTTCTACGGCGCTGCGCGACACGTTTCCATATCGTCAGGCGGAGATGGTCCAGTTCCTGCGCATTATCAGTGAGCATGCCGAGCGTATGGGCGTTATGATCAACGATCTGCTGGACGTGGCGCGCATTGAGACGGGAACCCTCGTTGTCGATCCCGTACCGGTAACCGTAACGCGGCTGCTGGATAAGGCGCGAAACACCTTTTTGAGCGGCTCGAACAGGGACAATGTTCACATTGACCTGGCACCCGGCCTTCCGCCCGTAATCGCGGACCCCGGGAGGATTACGCAGGTCCTGGTTAACCTGCTGGCCAACGCAGCGCAGAATTCACCGGAAGCTTCACCGATCCTGCTGACCGCACTCCAGGAGGACGGCAATCTGACGATCTGCGTAACCGACAAAGGGGGCGGCTTGTCACCGGAGCGCATGCCGCACCTGTTTCGCAAGTTTTCCCGGCGCGACGGCGGCACGGATTCTGACTGCGATGCCCAATCCGGATGGGGACTTTCCATATGCAGGGGAATCGTGGAGGCGCACGGAGGCCGGATCTGGGCCGAATGCGACGGGGAAGGCACGGAAACGCGGTTCAAATTCTCCATTCCGATCGCAGACGGCGTAGCGGACGTCGACACAAGACGGTCCGGTGTTCCAATGGCCGGATCGCGAAGCCCTGCAAAGGGACGGGCGAAAATCCTGGCGATAGACGATGACCCGCAGACGCTGCGCAGCATTCGCAAGACCCTGTTGGGGGCCGGGTTCGATCCCGTCGTTACCGGAGAACCGGGCGAGGCGCCGCAACTTGTGGACGAGCACAAGCCCAGGCTGGTATTGCTGGACCTGGTGCTTCCCGGCAGCGACGGGATCGAGCTGATGCGGAAAATCATTGAAAAAGCCGACGTGCCGGTAATGTTCCTGTCGGCTTACGGTCACGAAGACGCCATCGTCCGGGCCTTCGACAACGGCGCCACCGACTACGTGGTCAAGCCGTTTTCACCGTCGGAGTTGACGGCCAGAATCCGGGCGATCCTTCGCAACCGGACGCCTTCCGGCCATGCTATGCCATCCGAACCGTTCGTGATGGGAGATTTGAAGATTGACTACGCTCGCCGCCGGGTGACAGTCGCGGGGAAGCCGCTGGATCTGACCAGAATCGAGTACCTGCTGCTGCAGGACCTCTCGATCTGCGCCGGCAGGACAGTACCCCATGAGGATCTGCTGAAGCGTGTCTGGGGCAGGACGGAAATCCATGACAGACGTCCGGTGCACGCCGCCGTAAAGAAAATCCGTCGCAAGCTTGGCGACTCCGCAAAGTCTCCAACTTACGTGTTCAACGAATCCGGCGTCGGCTACCGCCTTGGAGCAGCCGAATAGGCCGTTCACAGGTGCGCGACGACTAACGGCGAGGGAGGAAGGACAGGGTAACCTGAACGGAGGACGGCGGGAGGACTGAACTCACGACCGCGGGCGCGGCGTGGGAGGGGTCATGCAGGAGGCCTGGAATTGGTCCATTTTGAAGCGTAACTCGCTGATGTTCAACGAGAAAGGGATCGAACGCAACCCGTGGTCGACTCGCCTCCAGCAGATATGTTGGCGGATTGGACACCGAGGGTCCGTCGACGCCATGCACGGTATCGAAGAACGGGATTGACTTTGAATATCTAAATGTCTATTTTAGATATTCATGTATAATCGAATATTGAATTTGGATTTGACAGGAAAACATACCTGTTTCCTGTGGGGGCCACGCCAGACCGGCAAGAGCACGCTCATCCGTACGATGTTTCCCCGGGCAAGGCGATACGACCTCCTGCTGGCCGACGTGTATCGTGCGCTGATCGATCGTCCCGAGTTGATTCGCGAGGAATGTCTCGCCGCGGGTTTGGATGGCGATTCGCAGGCGGATCCCATTGTGATCGACGAAGTTCAGAGGATACCTGAACTTCTGAATGAAGTGCACTGGCTCGTGGAAGACAGGGGACTGCGTTTTCTTCTGTGTGGATCGAGCGCGAGGAAGTTGAAACGCGGTGGTGGCAATCTGCTCGGCGGGAGGGCGGTCCGATATCAGTTACATCCGCTTGTCTCTGCTGAAATTCCCGATTTTTCACTTGAAAAGGCGCTGAATGCCGGTATGCTGCCCAGGCATTACCTGAGCACACGGCCTCGCCGGTTGATTCAGGCCTACGTCGGCGACTACCTTCGCGAGGAAATCGCGGCCGAGGCGTTGACCCGAAACATCCCTGCTTTCAGCCGGTTTCTCGAAGTCGCGGCCCTTTCGAACGGAGAGTTGATCAATTACAACACAATCGCTTCGGAATGCGGCGTGAGCGCGCCAACCGCGAAGGGGTATTTCCAGATCCTGGAAGATACTTTGATCGGGAGCTTCGTACCGGCGTTTCGCAAGCGCGCAAAGCGCCGCGTTATCGGCGCGCCCCGGTTCTATTTCTTCGATATCGGCGTGGTGGCGCACCTGACAGGACGTGGGCGCGTCCAGCCGGGATCAGAACTGTTCGGACGCGCTTTCGAACACTACATATACATGGAAGTTTCCGCGTATGCCAGCTATTCGGGAGTGTTTTTCCCAATTTCGTTCTGGCGTACCACAACCGGCCACGAGGTCGACTTAATCTTCGGTGACGTCGCCCTCGAGGTCAAGTCAACGCCCCGGATCCAGGACAGGCACCTGAAGGGCATACGAGCATTCAAGGAAGAGTTCAAAATGGCCCAATATATCGTCGTCTCACGGGAGGCGGCGCCGCGCCAGACGGCCGACGGTATTCTTATCCTGCCATGGCGGGATTTCATCGACCGGCTCTGGAGCGGCGCGATCGTCCCGCCGGAATAGTTGCCCGTCCTCGATATCGTGCGCGCATCCACCCGTCCGACTGCCGCCCTTCCCAGCCCGCCGTACTGCCCTCCAACCATCCACTCTTGCCATCCTGTGTTTGGCCCGTTCGACCGGCCGGCGCTATCCCACAATCGCATTGATGTCCTGCACGACGATATCCGTCGCGCCCAGGGTCCGGAGGCGGATCAAAAGCCCGGCCGTCTGCGATTTGGGGACGACGGTCTCGATCGCGCTGGCGCAATCCGATAGTCGACTGAGCGTCGGCGCGCGCAGGGCCGGCAGCACGTCCAGGATCACGTCTTTCTGACGGTTGTCCACGTTCAACTTGATGAGTTGCTGGTCTTCGGCATCGAGCGCGCCGGCCATCAGGTCTCCCAGCGCGACGAACTCGGGAACTCGGGCGCGCGCGATCACGACAATGGGCGAGACCATGAACTCATCGATGATCTCGAGCCCGTTTTCGCGCAGACTGACGCCGGTGATCGTAACACCCACGCCATAGTCGAAGAGCTTCATCGCCACTTTGATTTCCGTGCTGCCGTGCGAGAAATCGACATCCGCATCGGGATAACGGTCGCGGGTGATCGCCGGGTATTCGGAGCTGATCGTAACTGTCGCATTTTGCGACAGTGGCGGACTGTCCGGCCGCCCGAACAGGACGACCCGCGCCGGATCCCGGGTATCGCGGCTGATGCGCAGTTCCTGGAGGCGTTCGATCCGTGCGTCGAACTCGCCAGATTGCGACAGTTCGGTTTCGACCACGCAGTCCAGCCCGCAGATGCCGCAGTCGATCTGTCTCTTCAGCAGAGCGGCGGGAATGTCCTGAGGACGCATATAGACGGCCTGACTGAACAGATCGAGTCCGTCAACGGAAACCTGGCCGTTGCGTCCCCTGGGGCGAACGTCCAGTCCGATTCGTGAGAGCAGGTCGCACAGCGGAGCCTGCATGCTGCCGTTGGGCAGACCGAGCGTGAAGTTCATGGCTTACTCCGGGATGGTTTTCGGATCCGTGAATCTGAGGCTTCCGTTGACTATGCTTCGGTAATAACATCCATAGCGCGATCGATTGTTGACTTTCGTGTGGCACGTTCCCTCGCCCTTCAGGCGCACGAGATAGAGCAGCGAGTTCTGCTCGCAGTTGACGCGCACGTCGATCAGGTCGAGCATATCCCCCGACGTCGCGCCCTTGATCCAGAGCTCGTTTCGAGACGTACTCCAGAATGTCGCCACGCGGTGCTCGAGCGTGTGTCGCAGCGCCTTTTCATTCACATAGCCGATCAGGAGAACGGCTTTGCTGTCCACGTCCTGCACGGCTGCGGGAATGACCGCGTGGCCGGTTTTCGCAACCCGGGAGAGCTTTTCGAAGTCGAGCCGGATTTCCGTGCCCTCTTCAAGTACGTTTTCAATGCACATAGCGATTTCCTTCCTGCCCGGGATCGGTTGACCTTCAGGTTTTTTCGATAATCGCGACGTAGACGGTTCCCGTTTCGGGGATGAATCGCGAAATCCGCCATCCCGTGTCTTCGAGTATGTTCGCCATTTCCTTGCGGGAAACGATGAGATATTCGAACCAGGCGCCGACGTAACGCTCGTACCGGATCCGCATTCTGAGCTGTCCCGGGAACTTGCCGCGCCTTCGGTTGGTTTCGTGATAATCCAGATGCGCTTTGCTCGTGGTCATATAGGGATCCCGGGATTCGGCGATGATTCTCCCGTTCGACGACGTCATATTGCGCATCTTCCTCAACAGCCACCGGGCGCGTTTCAGGTTGCCGAACAATCCGAAATTATTGCCCATCATCAGCAGGGTGTCGAACTCGCCCAGGCGATGAGAAATCTGATTGACGTTCAGAACGCCGGCTTTCCTGAGGCCGCGCTCGCGGGCGACCTGAATCGCAAGAGGCGAGGCGTCGATGCCCATGACGTCGAATCCGTTTTGCTGAAGGTGAATGGCGTGCCGTCCCGGCCCACAGCCGATATCGAGCACCCGCCCCGACACGTGGTCCATCGACTCCCGGTGGTGAGCCGGCCATGCGCTGAAGGGCTCGAAATAAACGCGCGATTTGCCGGCGGAAATGCACCGGTCGTCCCGTTCCACGATTTCCCGGGCGGGGTTGCCGCAATGCAAATCCCACATCATCCGTCCGTACGCGTCTTCGCTGTGTGCCATTTTTCGGTTACCCCCCATTTTCGGCCGGACCTGAAGCGCCGCCGTCATCCCCGAATCCGCGCTTCGGCGCTGCCCATAAAAAAAGCCCGCTGTCTGTCGACAGCGGGCTTTTTTTCGATAGGACAAATTCAGTACAAATCCACCGCCGAGCAGATTGCGCGAAAAGTCGCGGAACCCGTATGATGAGTGTGGCAATGGGCCGTATAGACACACAGGGAGCCGGATGGACTGACGCTCGGTTCCCTCGGAATGACCTCGATGTTGTTCAGTGATATCATAGCGCCACTAAAATAGAAAAGCCGCGTTTGCCCGTCAAGGTTTTTCTTCGGAATTTGCCCGTGAACATCGTCGTTGCGGACGAGGCAGGCGCCTGGAATAGTGGCACGCCGGTGGTCCGGACCAGGTATATCCAGGACCCGTCGTCTTGCGGATTCCGCTGGCTTCAGGCGCTTCTCAACGCGCGTTCTTTTGCGTTGTATGCCGTGGTGCAATTTCCTATTATACGGCAGTTTGGCGAAGGGCGGGCGACCACAAGGGTCGCCCCTACAATTTCAACGTTGGCGTGGGCTGATTCGCACGATCATGGATCTTACGACGGCAAGGCTGAAACGCAGTTCCATATTGGATTGGTTGGCAGGGGAATAGGACACGTCTCGCTTTGTTTGCGTGTTTTTACGCTTTTTCCGGATTTCGCTTCCAATCCTGCCTATCCTGTGTATCCATGTCTGTTGTCGATCGAAAGGAAATGCAATGTCCAAAGTCAATCCCAATACACTGACCGTTTCGATCGAGACACCCATGCCGCCGCCGGAATGGGCGCTACTCGAACGGGCCTTGATCCGGGCGCAGACGCGGGCGTGCGATGAATTCTTCCATCGTTATTTCGACTCGCGTGGCTATCTCCAGTGCGTACCCCGGTGGGGCGGGAACGACGGGCCGGACGACGCCATCGAGAACCTGACGGGCTGGCCGATTCTGCACGCGGTGGGCGCGCCGGATTGCATTCTGGACATGTACAAGCTGGGGTGGGAGGGGCACCTGCTGCAGTATACGGAGGCGAAAACCGTGGAGGTGCCGCTGGCGCGGGACGGAATGATCTATAAAGAATTCCCGGTAAGCCTGGACTGGTTCCACCACGGCGAGAGCCTGGCCGTGTTCAACCTCCAGGGATTGTCCGACCCGTACGATAACCGCTTTCAGCAGCGGGCGCGACGTTACGCGGGGTTCTACATGGATGAGGACCCGCAGGCGAAGAACTACGATCCGGAGCACAGGATCATCCGCAGCCTGTTTACCGGCAGCCGGGGGCCCCTGCTCCGGAAGGCGACGGCGCTGGACTGGGCGGGAGACCCGATCGAGATCGAGGGACGGTTCGACCCGGCGCATGGCGAGCGCAATTTCGAAGAGATGCTGGCGCATTTCGAGGAGTATACCGACGTCGAGGGCGATCATCCCATCAATCTGGCGGCCACCACCCTCGGCCTTAACGCCTTTATGGTCGGCGGAGACCGGAAATACAGGGACTGGGTGGTGGAGTACGTGGATGCCTGGGCGGAGCGCGCCGCCGCGAACAACGGGATTCTTCCCAGCAATATCGGGTTGGACGGCGCCATCGGAGGCGAGTCCGACGGGAAGTGGTACGGGGGATGCTATGGCTGGGGCTTCACGGTGGTCGTGCCACAGACGGGCGAACTGGCGAACCGGAATTCCGTATACCGCGGCGTCGCGGGGTTCGGCAACGCGCTGTTGCTGACGGGCGAGCAGAAATACGTGGACGTCTGGCGCAGGATGCTCGCGGAGGTGAATGGCAATTCCAGGTCTGTGGACGGAAGAACCATGTACCCGCACATGTACGGAGACGACGGCTGGTACGCTTACAATGAGAAACCGTACAGCCAGGGCGCGCTGGACGTCTATTACTGGTCTATGGACCGCCGGGACCTGAAATACGTGCCCGAGGACGCCTGGTTGAAATATCTGGATGGCGAAAACGAGGGCTATGCGGAAGCGGCCCTGCGGCGGGAGTTCGCGACCATCCGGGAGAAGATGAACGGCATGCGGCGGGATGCCAGCACGCCCGATACGCGGATGTCGGACGATACGCTCAAGTTCAATCCGGCCATCAACAGCTGTCTGACCCAGTTGATGCTGGGTGGATTGAACCCCCGGTACGGCGAGCCCCTGCATTGCCGCCTGAGATACTTCGATCCCGTGCGGCGCCGCGCGGGGATTCCCGAGGACGTGGCGGCGCTCGTGGATGGCCTGACCGACGAAACGGCCACGGTCTCCCTGGTAAACGTGAATCCGGTGGACCATCGAACCGTGATCGTTCAGGCGGGGGCCTACGGCGAACACCAGGTGACCGCGGTTCAGTCTGGCGGCAATACACAGACAATGGACTGTCCGTTCTTCACGGTACGACTGGCGCCCGGAAGCGGCAGCCGGCTCGTGGTCACCACGAAGCGATATGCGAATCAGCCGACGTTCGTCTTTCCGTGGGATCGGGAATAGATAGCTGATAGCCCCATCCGATGAACCCCGGGGATAATGCCTCGCTTTCAGACAAACATTCGGTTATCGAGCGCTACGTCATTCGCGAGCACTTTCAGAGCGGGGCGCGTTGATCCGTCCCGCACCGGTTTACAGTATCCTTCGAGGTTGGCAGGCCAGAGGATCAAGTGAGTCCTGTGAGGGTATTCGCGCCATGCATGTGGCAGGCCCCGCGCCCAGCGGCGACTTTTGGTTCCTTTTGGTCGCTTCAAAAGGAACACGCCGTAGGCATGATTTGGAAGGGAACGGCAAACGAAAGGCGTTGTCCTTGCATTCCGTTTTTTTTCATAAATCCCTTGTTTTTATTATTTTACGTCCTTTTTCTTATGCGCGGAAGAAAAAGGACCAAAAAGAAGCGCGCCCTTCGGCAGGGGGCCGGTTTTTCCACGAACTCACTCAGTGACATGGACGAACGATTGTGCCCTGCGTACCGATATACACATATCAAGATTCCGTGCTGAACGGAATAGCGTGGAAAAACCCCCCGTACCCCCGGTCGCCAGTTGTGAAATACTATTGATAGAGCGAAACCCGCCTTTTCTCCCTCTTTCCTTTAGGAGAGAGGGCCGGGGAGAGAGGTCGCTGACGACTGATAGCTTTTTTCGCTTTCAAACCAACGGAGGAATCGAAATGAGTCTGGATATCGAACGATGGCTCGGCCGGCCCAAGATCGACGTGCACGCCCACGTCTGGAATCTGGACAACGAGGCGGACGAGGTGACGTCCGCCGAGCGGTTGATCTGGACGGGCGATTCGCTGGGCATCACCGAATACTGGTGTTCGTCGCCGATTACGGGCGGCCGGCTTGCCAGTATCGAGGAAGTTCGCGCGGAGAACGATGCCGTGCTGAGGGCCATGAAGCGGTTTCCCGACCATATCCGGGGTCTGTGTTTCGTCATACCGGGACACTATCAGGACGCAGTGGGCGAGATCGATCGATGCCTCGACGCGGGGATGATCGGCGTCAAGCTCTACAACCAGTACCGAATCAACGATCCGGCGGTGTATCCGGTTCTCGAACGCATCACCGAGCGCCGGGTGCCGCTGCTCGAGCACGCGGGCCTGCCCACCGCCAGGGAGTATCTGGACGCGCAGCCGTTGATTTCGAACGGACCCCATTTCGCGGAGATGAACCGGCGATTTCCCGAGGCGAACGTCATTCATGCGCACATCGGCGGCGGCGGTGACTGGGAGAATACCATCCGTGCGATGCGGGACACGTCCCCCAGCCTGGTCTGCGACGTCAGCGGAAGCAATCTTGACGACGGCCAGGTCGAACTCGCCGTGGCGGAAATGGGCGCCGACAGGGTACTATTCGGCACCGACGGCACCATGTCCGGCAGCGTGGGGAAGGTCATCGACGCAACGTTGACGGACGAAGAAAAGGACCTGATTTTTTGGGGCAACGCGGAGCGGATCCTGGCCGCGCAGGGCGCCGCGCCAATCCGGACGGGGAAGGAGGCACTGGCATGAAATACTTCGATCTCAATGCATGGCTGGGTTCGTGGCCCTTTCGCGCATTGCGCGACAATACGCCCGAAACACTCATCCGAAGGCTGGACCGCGCCGGAATCGGCAAGGCCGCCGTGTCCCGAATCGAAGCGATATTGCACCGCAGCGTACAGCCGGCCAACGAACGGCTGGCGGAGGACCTGGAGGGGTTTACCGACCGTTTGATTCCCATGGCGACGATCAATGCGGCCGATCGGAACTGGGAAGGCGACCTGCGCCGCTGCCACGAAGACCTGGGGATGAAAGGGGCGCGTCTGTTCCCCACGTATCACGAATTCGCCATTGACGGACCGGAAGCCCGAAAGGTCGTATCCGCATGCGCGGAGCGGGGGCTTCCGGTGTTCATACCCCACCGGATCGAGGACGTCCGACAGAAGCACTGGATGGACCCCGGGAGGATGCTGGACCTCAATGGCGTGACGAATCTGATCGCCGCTGTCCCGGGGGCGACGGTCGTGATCCCCAATGCACGGGGGATTGCGGGTTCCGCCTTGTGGCAGCGAAGGGAGATTCGGGACCGCGACTGGTATTTCGACCTGTCCCTCGCGGAAGTTCACTACTCTTTGAGTCTAAACGTGAACCAGTTGGGTGATCTGGCGAACTTCATCGACGAGGGCGGCGCCGACCACCTCGTGTTCGGCACGCACACGCCGTTTTCCTATCCTTCCGCCGCGAGGGTCAAGTGCGCGGTGTTGCCGGTGGATGAGGAAACACTCGAAGAAATCTGCCACCGGCGGGCCGAACGGATGTTGGCCTGAGAAGCTGGAGGACGTTGACCCATGGTCACCACCGAGATGATCACCGGACTCGAGGGCGCATGCATACCCGCCGTCGAGACGCCGATGAGCCGCCGTTACCTGCGGATCGCGCAGAAATGGCTTCCCACCGCGCTGAGCTATTTCGAGGACTGGGAAGAGCGCCCCGGTTGCGGGCATTTCTTCGGCGGGGTCCACTGGTACGGCATCGAGACGGCCGTCCCTCTGCACGCCCTGGCCGCGGTGGGCACGTCGCCCGAGTACGACGAGAATATCACGGGACTGTCCATCGACGATCTCCGTGACGTTGTTATCAAAGCCATCCGATACCTGTGTTTCACGCACGACACGGGCCCCGGGGAATGCCTGCGGCCGTCAAAAGGACTGGGAATGCCGAAGTCATGGGGCACGAAGTGGGGGGAACGGGGCCGGGGGTTCTTCCCCGAAAGCCAGTGCGGCGGTACCGTTGCGAACATGACGTCCGCGGCCCTGATGCTGAAGCCGTACGTGGACGATGAAACGCGGTTGATGCTGGCGGAGATCTGCCTGGACTATCTCGAACGGTTCGGAGAAATGGCGCCGAAAAGCGGGGTCTACGCCGATACGCAGATGGAGGAGAACGCCTGGACGGCGCACGGCCTCGCGGCATGCTATCTGTTTCTTTCCGGACACGAGCGGGCGGAAGCGTGGGAAGACTGCGCCCGGCGATGGATGTTTTCGGCCTGTGCCGCACCACAGGACCGGTTCAATGAAGGGGCGCTGGAATCGGGATCGACGGCGGCGGCGTTGACGGGGAAGACGTTCACCACGCTGCCGGACTACATGGCCGAGAACCACGGGATGGTCCACCCCGGATACACTGCCTCAGGGGTCCAGTCGGTGGCCAGCCTGGGACTGTTGTACCGGATGTACGGAAGGATCGAACCTCCGGAAGCTTACTGGAACCGCCAGCGGGTCTACGATGCGATCAAGCTGCTCACGGATGTGACAGGATCGGCCATGCCCACACAGGGGATGGACCGCCTCTATCTGGGGGAACAACACGTGCTGCACGCGTCGGCCTATCTGTTTCTGAAAGACCCGGATGCGGGGTATTTCGAGGAGGTCTCGCTGGCGCTCAGGGAAAAGAAGCAGGAAGGGTACGGAGGCCGGTTGATCGATCCCGTGATCGCGGATACCTGCCACGAGGTGGAAGATCCCATGGAAATCAAGGAATCGGAGATGATTGCCGGGATCGTCAAACCGTATCTCCTGCACCGGCTGATGGATGCGGAGGCGCCGGCGCCCGCGTCGGCGGGGGAGATTGCGGCGAAATTCAACGGGGTCCGGGTTTTCCCGCACTCGGGATTCGTGCATCATCGTCACGCAAAGGGCCAGAATGGCCTGTCCTGGCGAAATTACGTGATGGCGCTGCCATTTACGCGCGACGGGGTACACACGGTGGGGCCCAGCCGGTGGAGTCTGCTGGCCAACGTAAAAGTCAAGGACCGGCCCGAGAGCCACGACCTGCGAGTCAACCGGGTCAACCGCAAGGACGACGGGTTCGCGGCGCTGTTGGAAATCGGCCGGGCCCAGGACACGATCCGGCAGCGCGTCCTGTGCTGCTCGCTTCCGGATGGAAGGATGGTGTGCAGCGAACGG
>CAZKDZ010000090.1:0-10503 GCA_964551635.1 uncultured bacterium
CGAGCCATTGTGGTCGAAGACAAGGCGCGCGACCGAGTCCCATCCTGCGATTCGGCGAGGGAGCGCAACGCAGGTTTTCGACCGCAAGGGCCGGCCGTAGACCGGATGGGCTTTTTCAACGGGCTGCTATGGAACAGGACCGGCGAAGAGACCAGCACAACGTACCCACTGAATCTCGTAACGGAAATGGACCTTGATTCGTAGGTCTTCGGGGACGCTAATTTGGATATATGCTTGTAAATAAAGGCGATTAGACAGCGGAAACTCAGGATACACCACGTCACTGGACGCGAAGGGAAAATACGTCCCTCTATGCGACGATTGCACCCCGTTTCGGGGGGTTATATCGCGTCGCCGCGTTGCCGTTTTTTCGGATTGAGGTGCAGCATTGAGGACACGACGGGCAACCCGCAAGACTGCCGGATCCCGAAGGGGGGCGTCGGACGGGGCGCCTCAACAACTGTCGGGTAAGCGGAAGATAGTCCATGGGGGACGGCAAGTCAATGCCCGTCTCCCGCGCCCGACGGCGTTCGTCCACGACGTTTCTGCTTGACAAAGCAGCCTCGCCGTCGCTTTTTATACGTTTCCCGCATGACTGCCAACAGCCTGATTCCAGCGCTATTTGGTAATTCGACGGACTTGCCATGAATCGTGATCTGCCACTGATACCAACAAGTGTGATCGGGAGCTACGCGCTGCCGGGCTGGTTCCACACGGCAGTGGATCAGATCGACAAGGGCGAGTACGGCCCCACCGACGTTCGCGAAGCCTTCGACGACGCCGTCCACCTGGCCATACTGGACCAGAAAAGAGCAGGTGTGGATCTGATATCGGACGGCGAAATGCGTCGCTGGTATTTCGTTCAGAGCTTCTACCGCCGTTTCAAGGGACTCTCGGCCCGCCCGACACTGCGGCGCACGGGTGTTTACGGCTACGACAGCGTCCCTCGCTGGTGGCCGGAAGAACGGATCCAGGTGCCCGACGGGCTGGGTATCGTGGAGGAGTTTCAATTCGCCAGGTCCGTTACCGATCATCCCCTGAAGGCCACCTGTCCCGGTCCGCTGACGCTTACCATTCACATCCAGCTCAAGGACGAGCGGGTGTACAGGGACCGGATCGAACTCGCGTACGAGTTCGCCGGCGTGGTGAACCGCGAATTGAAGCGCCTCGTTGCGGCGGGGGCTGAATTCATCCAGCTGGACGAACCCTCGTTTTCAATCATACCCGGAGACGCCCGCAGCTGGGTCGACCTTTTCAACGAGACCGTAGCGGGCGTAGACGCCAGGATCGGCCTGCACATCTGTTTTGGAAACCTTGGCAGCCGCCCACGAGGCAAACGCAGGTACAACTGGATGCTGGACGAGATCCTTCGGGCCGAAGCGCATCAGATCTCGCTGGAGTTCGCGAATCGCGAACTCGTGGAACTGGAACTCTGCGGTGAGATAGCGAGAGAAAAAGAGGTCGCGGCAGGCCTGGTCGACGTGAAGTCGTTCTACGTGGAAACGCCCGAGGACATCGCCGAACGTGTCCGCCTGACGCTGCAACACGTCCCGCCGGAAAAACTGACGGTTACGCCTGACTGCGGATTCTTTCAACTGCCCCGGTGGCTGGCATTTCAGAAACTCCGGAACATGGTCAGGGGCGTCGAAATCGTCCGTGGTGAGTTGTCGTGAATCGCATGCGAAATGCGGATCCCGGGAGACGGGGTCCCTGATCAGAGCGAAGTTGGTACCCTTCCCGTTTCCGAGCCCCCGTGGTGGGTAATGTTGAGGAGTGGAACATGGATGTTGTTGAAATCACCGCGGACCTTGTTTCTTACAATTCAGCGTCTCAATTCAGCAATACGCCGGTTTCCCGGGCTGTTGCCAAATGGCTTCAGAAGGCGGGCATGTCGGTGGAACTCGTCAATTACAAGGACTCCGCTGGAACGCAAAAGACGAATGTGATCGGGAAAAAGGGTAACGGAACCGGAGGCATCGCCCTCCTCGCCCACTCCGACGTCGTACCGGCCGAGGGATGGGATTCGGATCCCTTCACGCTTTCAGCAAGGCACGACCGGCTCTACGGACGTGGCAGCGCGGACATGAAGGGTTCCGTAGCGTGCATGATCGCGGCCGCGAACGCCTTCTCCGTCAAAGAGCTCAAGGCGCCTGTCTACGTAATCGTCACCGCCGATGAGGAAACGGACTGCGGCGGCGCGAAAACCGTTGCGGCGAAATCGAAGACCTTCATATCGTCCGACATCCGGTACGGTATTATCGGCGAACCTACGCTTCTCGACGTCGTGTACGCTCACAAGGGCTCGCTCAAGTTTGAAGCGACTGCTACGGGCAAGGCGGCGCACAGCAGCACCGGCAAAGGGATGAACGCCAATCACAAACTCATCCCGTTCCTGAACGACGTTGTTAAACTTGACGGGAAGTTGCGAACCGATGCCCGATATCGGAATGAGGCGTTCGATCCCCCGCATGCAACCCTCAATATCGTACTTTCCGACGGCGATACGGCCGCGAACGTTACGGCGCCCGTCAGCCGCGCCACCATTAATTGTCGGCCGATGCCGGACCAGAACTGGAAACCCGTCATCAATCGCATGGTACGCCTGGCTGACAAACACGGCGTCCGGATCGAAGTGCCGAAAATCCTCGATCCGCTCAGCACGAGCACCGACTCGCCGATCGTCCGGGAAGCGCTTCAGGTAACCGGCAGACGGAAACCCAGAACCGTCGCCTACGGAACGGATGGCATGGTATTTGGGAAAACGATGGAACTGGTTGTCATGGGGCCCGGAAACATCCAGCAGGCGCACACCGTGGACGAGTGGATCGCACGGGACCAGCTCCTCAAGGGTTCCGAGGTCTTTACAAATATGGTACATAGATTCTGCATCGAAGATCCCGCCTGATATTCATCACGTTTGAAGGACCGGCGGCCGTACGAAGACCGCTGGGTATGTTAAGGCAGCTTCCCAGGAGCCGGGACGGTTTCTCCCGACCAAGGCGAGGAGGACACTGGATGCTCAAAACCCTGACCCGCGCACTGCTCGCCGGATCGGCCATGGCAATGATGGCGAGTTGCGCGGACGAAACACAACACCAGTTTGCATTTCGGGGCAAATGGCGCCTGGAAACGCGGCAGACGCCGGACGGAAAGATTCTGCAGCCGCCTGCCGTAAGTGGTCACTATGAGTGGTACCCCACCGGTTTGACCACGGCGCATGTCACGGCCTCGATCTCTCACGGCCAGAATCATATTCAGGTTTCAGGCTTCACGTACGGCTTTCAGTCGGAAGCGGTCGAATCGCAGTCTTTCACGCGGAACGAATATATGGACATCGGTGGCGGCTACCGAACATCATCTCAAGAAGCTCAAATCGCATCTGGCGGAACCACGACCGGTAACGTGGTTGTAAACGGTAACCGCGTTTCCTTCGAAAACTCCGAGGGCGAAACCCAGGTGTACGAAGACATCAGCATTGCGGTAATCGATAGTGTCGTCTTCAGAGTCACCTTCGAAGACGGTACGACGGACACCTGGCGACGATTTGCGGATCAGCCCGGCGTATTGCCCAAATGAGGCGGCCGTTTGGCCTGACCGTTCAGACTGTTCAGGGGCGCGGTGAAGATCTCCGCGCCCCTTTGGCTTTCTTCAAATGAGGCCTCGATGGACCGGATGTTATTGGGGAGCATACTTCAACGCAACGCCGGCGACCCGTGTCTGAAACGCAAACCAGCCGTCATATTCGGCAGCCGCTCACTGACGTACGGCGAACTGAATGCGTACTGCAATCGGATTGCAAACGGCCTTATGGGCCTGGGCGTCCGGAAAGGCGATCGAATCGGCGTCTTGAGTCGGAATTCCGACGTCTACGTCGCCGTCTACTTCGCACTGGCCAAGGCAGGCGCCATTATGGTTCCGGTGAATTACTGGTACCGCAGCAGAGAGATCCACTACACGCTGAAACAGTCCGGCGCGCGCGGCCTGATTTATCAAGACCGGTTCACGGAAGAGGTCCGCGGCGTTGGCGCGCTGCACGGGCTCGAGTGGATGTTCACCATCGGCGGCAATTGCGGCAACGGTCTGGAAGAGTTGGCGGCCGGGTCACCGTCGGACGAACCGGCCGTTGAGCTCGACGAGAACGACCCGCACATCATCCTGTACACGAGCGGCACGACCGGGTTTCCCAAGGGCGCGGTATTCTCGCACAGGAGCCATTATCTTCATGCGCTCTCACTTGCCGAGTCGACCGGTGGACATGCCCGCGACGTGGGTCTTCTCATCTACCCGCTCTTCCACACCGGCGGTCCGGACTGTCTGGTGCTTCCACATTTTCTGACCGGCGCCACGCTGGTTATACTGGACGGTGCGGACCCCGTCGACATCCTGTCGACCGTCGAGCTTCACAGGGCAACCAACATTTTCTGCGTGCCGACGGTCTGGCGCTGGATTCTCGCGCATCAGCGGCTCAGAAAACATGACGTTACTTCGGTCCGCCGCTGCCTGGGTTCGTCGGATACGTTTCCCTCGGCTTTGGTGGAGGAAATACTGGCGACGTTCGAGTCCGAGGTTTACGTCACGTACGGCCTCACCGAGGCCGGCTGCATCCTGACCGTGTGCCGTCTGACGTCGGGCGACCTGAGCAAACTCGGCTCGGTGGGGCGCCCCATGGCCCCGGTCGGGCTCGACGTTGTCGACTCGACAGGGAATCCGGTTTCACCCGGCGAGGTGGGTGAAGTGATCGCGAAGACCGCGTCCGCGATGCTCGAGTACTGGGAACTGCCTGACAAAACCGGGGAAGCGTTGAAAGGAGGCTGGCTGTACACCGGAGATCTGGGAAGAATGGACAATGACGGCTACCTCTACCTGTCCGGCAGGGCAAAGGATATGATCATCAGCGGCGGGGAAAACATCTACCCCCTGGAAATCGAACGCCTGTTGAAGGAGAATCCGAAGATACGCGACGCCGCCGTGGTCGGCATCCCGGACAGTGAATGGGGCGAGTCCGTGCTGGCCGCGGTCGTGGCCAGTGACGGCGCAGATCTCTCGGCCGCCGAGGTCTCCGATTACGTGCGCGCGCGTCTGGCGGGATTCAAGAAACCCAGATGGGTGGAGATTCTCCCGGAACTCCCCGTTACAACCGCCACGGGAAAAGTACAGAAAGCCGTGTTGAGAGAACGGTTCCGGGCGAAATACGGTTCGGTGTGACCGGGGTTCATCCGTCCTGAGAAATCCTGGTCCCGCTCAAATGTTCAGCCGCTTTGCAAACCGCCGAAAAATCCATTTCACCCGCTCCCAGACCGCTCGCTGCGGAGTACATCTGATATGTCGCCGCGCCGATCGGCATCGGCACATTCAGCGCCTTGCCGAGGTCCACGCCGATCGCAAGGTCCTTCTTCATCAGATCCAGCATGAATCCGGGAGCAAACGAACCCGCCAGCAGAAACTCCGAAGCGCGGATCTGAAACAATGTCGAGTTGGCCGAACTCACACTGATGACCTGACGCATTACTTCGGGGTCGGCGCCCGCCCGGATACCGAGGATCAGGCCCTCCGCGATTGCGGCCATGTTGATGCCGCCGATCAGCTGATTGACGATTTTCACGGTCTGACCCACGCCCACGGGCCCGACGTGGAAGATGTTTTCCTCCTTGCCCATCGCATCAAACAACCCTTTGCACCGATCGAAATCGCCCGCCGCTCCGCCGGCGATGATCGTCAGCGTCCCGTTGATCGCCCCGGTGTCTCCTCCGCTCACGGGGGCATCCATCACCGCCACGCCCTTCGATTCCGCCTCTTCCGCGATCTCACGGATCGTGAGCGGCGAGATCGTGCTCATATCCACGATCAGCTTTCCCTCGGATGCGCCCCGCAGGACGCCGTTGTCGCCGAGAACCACTTCCCGCACCTCCGGGTCCGCCGTTACGATTGTTATAATGATATCGGTGTGTTCCGCGACCTCGGCGGGGGATGCGACCGCCCTGGCGCCCATCCCCTCCATCTCGGCAATAACCTGAGGGCGGCGCGCGTAGAACGTCAAATCATACCCTGCGTTTATCAGATTGACCGCCATTGGTTTGCCCATGATTCCCAGGCCGATAAACCCGACTTTTTCCATCACAGCCTCCTTTCGTCTGACGCCTACAATAATTGAAAACCGCGTGGACGTGTTCACCTGAGACGACATGGGAAGGAGAACGAACCCATCGACTGCGTCTTCCGGTCAACTGTCTTCGATGCGCCTGGTCTGCAGGACCATCAACTGGCCCACGGGGTTCTCTATAGCCCCCAACGGTCGCTGTTTCTCCTCCGACCAGATGTCGTTTGCGGTAATGTACAGATGCCCGTCAGCCACTTTGTTATAACACATCTGGGGGTATCGTGACCCGGGCAGATCGGGAACAAGCACATCGAACGTATCACTCTCCGGGTGGTAGGCGATAAAGCGGTCCATGAAGTGGTACGGCAATCCGTCCACCCCATTGTACGGATCCTCTTTCAGTTGGATATAATCCCCGGTCTTCTCGTCGTACCGGAATCCCGAATCGTACGTGCTCAGGTTGTTCAATTGCCATCCCCGATAGAAAACGCCGCCGCCGATGAATCCGAAATCCACCTTCCATCCGGGCACATCCCGCTCATACGTCTCTCCCGTCAGACGGTCCAGCCGGAAAAGCCGGCCCTCCTTGTAGTTCACGACAAACCGCTCGGCACGCGCTCCCGGGCGCGAGGGTGGCGTGGGATGAGAATCTTCCGCTACGAATCCGCCCACATCGGGATCGTAATACACCCGGCGCTGCAGGCCGTCGTTGCCGGGTACCGCGAATATCTCCAGCCGCTGGGGCCAGCCTACCTCCCCGATGTCCGGCAGCGAACCGGGTTCCGGATATTCATGCACCTGCCCCTGTTCCGTCTCAACGTCCCAGATGACCAGACACGGCTTCGACCGCTCGGGCAAATAAAGTACGTTTCGAGCCTTGTCCGCGTGACCATACCAGAGGTTTGCCTCCGGAAACGGCTTGTCGACCTGGTACACGCGTTTCGCCGCCACTTCGAATACCGTGAGTTTCTCGTTTGTCTGCGGCAGCACGTAGACCTTCCCCCCGGCGCAGAGGCACTGACTTCCCCCGTGTTTTTCGGGGATCGAAACCGTGTCGATCCGCCCCGACTCAGGCTCATACCGGTGGATCAGCGGCAGACTGCCCGTAAACCACAGCGCGCCGCAGTCGTCGTCGTCAATCCCGTAGACGCGGGTATTTTTCGCATCTACCCAGACCGGGTACATCCTCGGCAGTTCAGGCATCTCTTTCCTTTTTTCCAACGAATCGAGTGGGCCGGTCACTCGTGGACGGCCCGCCGCTCGCCAGCCCGGCAAACGAGACGGCTTCAACTTCACGAAAATGCCCCGATGCCATTGATTCGACTTGACTTTCGTTTATTAGTAGGTACCATTGGGCCGCCTGTCAACGAGTTTTCCATGCCGCAGTTGTGGCGGTCGCGCGTCCGCCGCACGGGGATGTAACGCCATCCGGTCCAATGCCGCGCAATTCCAAGGTCATGTCCCGACATCCTTTGCTGGCTGGCATCGACGTCGGCACCACGAATATCAAGGCGCTTGTCTTCGATACGGCCGGCCGCGTTCAGGCCTCCGCGAGCGTGCCGACGCCAACCCACTACCCCCGACCCGGCTGGGCCTATCACACCCCGGATGAACTGTGGAGGTGTACGCTGACCGTGTTGCGGGAAGCGGTCTCGCAACTGGACGCGGCGGACGCGGTCTCGAGTATAGCGGTTTCAAGCATGGCCGAGTCTGGCGTTCCCCTCGACGCGGGGGACCGCCCCACCGCTGACATCATCGCCTGGTTCGACGGGAGGACTTCAAGCCAGGCCGCCTGGCTGAGCAAGACCGTCGGCGAAGAGCGGATATACGCCATTTCGGGGCTGTCGCTGAAGCCCATTTTCGGTCTCTGCAAGGTCCTCTGGTTGAAAGAAAACAACCCGGAGGCTTACGCGAGAACGGTCTCGTGGCTCAACGTCGCAGACTATATCGCGTTCCGCCTGTGCGGCGAGAAGGCGACGGACTATTCTCTCGCTTCACGGACGCTCGTCTTTGACCTTCACCGGCGGGTCTGGCATTCCGGCCTGCTGGAAGAAACGGGGGTTTCACCCGGGCTTTTTGCGGAGGCATTGCCCTCAGGCACGCTGCTTGGACGGATCCTGCCCGACGTTGCGCGGGATACCGGCCTTCCGTCCCGCGTACAGGTGACGACCGGCGGCCACGATCACATTTGCGGAGCGCTTGCCGTGGGCGCCACCGAACCGGGTACGTTGTTGAATTCCCTCGGCACGGCGGAAGCTGTCTGCATAGCGGGACGCCGAGCATGGCTCAGCGATGAGTTTGCGAAGCAGGGGTACACCACGGGCGCTCACGTCGCCCGGGATCGATTCTATATACTGGGAAGCATCTACACCTCCGGGGCCTGCGTTGAGTGGACCCGGAACCTTCTCGCCGGCAACGTCGAATACGCCACCCTTATCTCCGAAGCGGAATCGGCCCCTCCCGGAAGCATGGGCGTCCACTTCCAGCCTCACCTCCGCCTCGGCAATCCTCCGAACAACGACCCCGAATCCAGGGCCGCGTTTATCGGTCTCAATGCGGATGTAAGCCGCGGGACCCTGTTTCGGTCCGTGCTGGAGGGATTGGCCTACGAGTGCCGTCTCTGCCTCGAATCCATCGTGTCCCACCCCGGGATCGACAGACCGAAACGAATCGTCGCCATCGGCGGAAACACCCGCAACCGGCTTCTCATGCAGATCAAGAGCTCGGTATTCAACCAGGGCATCTCGATTGCAGACGTGGAAGAATCCGTCGCCCTGGGCGCTGCGGTACTGGGCGGCCTTGGCGCAGGTGTCTACGAAAACATCGACTCCGCGCTGAACGGGCTGACCTACGACAGTTGGACGATAGAACCGAACGCCGAACAGGTAGAGATCTACGAAACAGGATTTCAGACCGTCTACCGCGGAATTTACCCCGCGCTTCAATCCCTGCACCACAGATTGGGAGATATCCGGAAAACCGACCGGTAACCCGTCACCGAATGAAGCTGCGTAACTCTGTTCGACGGGTCGTCACCCTGGCACGAATGTCCGAAACCGCAGGATCTGGAGGGAGTCTGCATGCAAACCATCAGTTGCGCCATCGTGGGCTACGGCGGTATTGCAGTCTTTCATACGCGGGCGCTTCTGCGAATTCCGGGAGTAAAACTTCGAACCGTTGTCGGGCGCAGAGAAGAGCCCGCCGAGTCATTCCGGAAAGCGTGGGGCTTTGAGAACGCCACCACAAGGTACGAAGACGCCCTGGCCGACCCCGGTATCGATGCGGTCGTTATCGCCTCGCCCAGCGAGGTGCACTACGAACAGACCCGGCTGGCGCTGGAGGCCGGCAAGAACGTCCTGGTTGAAATCCCGGTCGCGCTGTCACACAGAGGCGCAGCCGAGATTGCCGGCCTCACGAGGAAGTCCGGAAACAAGCTGCTTGTGGCCCATACCCGCCGTTTCAACCGCACGGGACGGTTTGTGAGGGATTTTATGGCAAACGGCAGGGCGGGCCACGTACACCAGCACCATACACACGAATTTCAGTTGCGCCGCGAGAACGTCGGCTGGACCGGCTACAGACGGAGCTGGACGGACGATGTTCTGTTCCATCACGGTTGCCACGTTCTGGATTTCTCCCTCTGGACGATCGACAAACCCGTTCGCCGGATGCGCGGCGAACTCAGCCCGATCGACGCCGGAACCGGCACGTCTCTCGACGTCAGCATGCTGCTCCGATATACCACGGAAACCATTGCAGCACTCAGTCTTTCCTACAACGCCCGATCAGGCGTCAACAGCAATATCTACCTGTGCGAAGCAGGTACCCTCGTGGTTTCGGGCAACCGGGTCACGCTGAACGGCAAGACCCTCTTCCAGAGCGACGACACACTCGACGACGACGTCCTGGTCCAGAACACCGAGTTCATTGAGTCGATTCGAAAAGACAGGCAGCCTGAATGCGGCGCAGAACAGGCTCTTGAAGCCCTGGACCTGCTCCAGCAGGTCTACGACCAGTCCATCACGCTGGAAAACGAAGGCAAATACAGACGGATGTGGGAAGTTTAGTCCGACATTGCCCCTTTTGCTTCTGCCAGATATCCCGACCGCGGAAGCGCAATAACCTCGACGACAAGACTGTCTTCCAGCACCCGCGAGCCCTGCGGCTGAACCGGTTTCGTTACAGGACCATCTCCATCAGCCCTCGACTCCTCTTGTCCAGCGCGCCGAGGTCCGCCACCTCGAACCTGTTGCCGTCCACGTCCTGAATCAACACGCGTTTTTCGTCCAGCCACCTGGCGTCTTCTCCCACGTTCTTTACGACAAATTCACGCGGGCCCCGGTCCGTGGTAACCTCCCAGTATGAGACCCCGTATTCGCTGCGGATCGAGTGGATTCGCTCAATTC
>CAZKDZ010000091.1:0-8583 GCA_964551635.1 uncultured bacterium
AAATTTGCCAATTACTGTCGGAGCGCAATTGACTTTCCGCCCTGATCTCGTATCTTGTTTACAGAGACCCGCTCCTCCTCCCCCAGGGCGCCCTGTATGGCAGAGTTTGATGCGATTTCCAAGCACCTGATCCAAACCTATACCTGCGATTTTGCATGTTTTACCCTCGGGCGGGAGGATGTGCAGGTCGTTGAAGTCGTTGATACTCAGCAGCCTCCGGTCTCAGCTCGACGGAGGGTATGATGGATCTCATTCGTGAATCATCCTTCGCCCAATACCTCACCCGTCAGGGGATCGAGCAAGGCATTGAGCAGGGCATCGAACAAGGGATCGAGCAAGGGCTGAGGAAAAGTATCCTCGCCGTATTGGACGTCCGTTTCGGTCTCCCTGCGTCGCATCCATTCGCCGCTCGCATCGAGAAAGTCGATGACGTACAGCGTCTCGAACAGTTGCACCGTGCGGCGGTTCAGGCGGCCAGCCTCGACGCGTTCGGTCAACTGTTGGATGAAGAAGAGAGATGATTTTTACTCTCTGACCATCCTTCACATCGAACGAAAAAGGCGGGACAATGCACGCAGTAGATGCGTTGTCCCGTTTTGTTTTTACCCCCGAATGAGGAGTACTGAACATCGTTTTACAATTGCATGAATAAAGCCTGATATATCGTTGCATATCAGGCTTTTTCGATAATATACTTCCAGCCGACACTTTCTTCAATCCACCGTCCTGGCGGTGACAACGGTTATAATCGCGATGTCGTCCCGGTCGTGAGCTGAACTCCCCACGATGACCGTCTCGCCGTTTTTTATGTTCAATGATGCGTTGAGTACAATACCTCTGACCGGGTTATATTTGAGATCTCGTAATTGAATCACACCCTTGCCTTCGTCTATATATTCCAACCAATAATTCGCCCAGATCCTCGAGAAGTTCAAGACCTCGTCTCCAGATGCATCCGTGAGTTTCAGAGAAGAGGAACTCTGCAGTGTAGACTTGCTCCGGCTCCCCGCGCTTGAAATCGATCGACCGCTTCCCAGAAGATTGTAGTGCCTGAACTTAAAGGCCTGTTTCAATTGGTCCCGCAGGGTCTGATCGGGTATCGGACGATAAAGCATGCGTTTCACGCCATCCACTGCTTCATAAAATGCCGCGTTCGAAGCCAATATCTGTCGCAAATGGATTTCGATCCGACGGGGAGGTACATCGAACCTGGCAATCAGCTTTCTCGCGCGCACCGCGGACAAGGGATCCTTAATCCGGATGAAGAGCTTTGTCCGTCCATAGTTCCTGACGCTTTCGCATTCGATTTCAAATGCACGCAGAAGTTCCACGACCTCAGGGCTTGAAAGGTATTTTAGGTGGAACATCTCGACACCCGGAGGGAGGAGATCCTCAATGTCAGTTGTCTTCGTCGAATCCGCCGAATCCTTGGCGTCACAGGGCGAGAAGCACACAGCTATAGAAAGAACGGCGGCTAACATAATCGGGAATCTTGCGGTTGTTACCGCTCGACATCTATACTGTTTCATTGGTGATTCGCTCCTTTCCGCGGCAGAACCCACACGATTGTCGTGGTCGGGTCGTTCGTACGAAATATGACGGGCACGCCGTCGGGTTGGTTGACCGAAACGAGTACCGGATATTTTGCATCCAGCTCTTCATCTGTCAGATGTGGTCTGGGATTCAATCGTCTGATCCATGCTTTGACTTCTGCCTTCGACGTCTGCCTGGATTCCCGAAATTCCCGTTCCGAAGGATCAATCCGCCTGTCGGATTTGTGTATACTCGAACGCACCAGTTGGCTGTCAGCGTTCTCCCCACCACCACGAATGTGGAACCCGATTGCTCCAATCAACAGAACGGCAGCCGCAGACCAGGTCGCGATCCGCCGCCAGTTGTGTCTTTCGTTTCCATGCCGGCTCACGGATTCCGGTTGGGACGATGCCTTGAGAATGTCGTTGTGGATTCGCTCTCGCAGCCGCTCTGATGGCGTTGGTGCAGAGTCAGTTAGCGCAACTTTCCTGACCTTACATTGGGACTCGACGATAGACTGATGAACTGCCAGACAGCCATTACAATGCCCAAGATGGCGTAAGATCCGGGAAGCGATGGAGACTGGCAGGTCGTCTTCAATGTAGAGCGGCAGGAACACTTGAACGATTCGGCAGATCATATCTCGTTCTCCAGGCTTTTTCTGATTCGAGTCCTTGCTTTGTGAAGGTGGACGCGTACGGTGACGCTGCTGCACCCGAGTATCTGCGCGACTTCGTTCAACGGGAAGCCCTGAAGATCCCGCAGCACGAATGCCATTCGTTGTTTCGGTGAAACCTTCCTCAGGATCCGGTCAAGTGTGAGTTTGAGATCGCTGTCGCTGGTTTGGCTGTGGTCCGGTAACCCTGTCTCCGCGGACAATCGACGATATTTTTTCTGTTTGCGACGGTGGTCGATGGCGGTGTTGGTAACCAGTCTGAACAGCCATGTCTTGAATTTATGGTTCGATGAATAAACACGGATATTCCTGTAGAGTTTGACGAAACTTTCCTGGCAGATGTCCTCCGCGTCGTCGGCGTTTCCCGAAATCTGGTAAGCTACAGAATAGACCATCGCCTTGTAAGCTTCTACAAGCGATTCAAATGCCTCAACGTCGCCGTCCTGCGCCTTTCTCACCAGGTCTGATTCGTCCATATACAATGGTCTTATCCTTGGTGCAGGATCCCGCGAGGTTGAAATATCTATGTCCAATACCGGTTCCAATCGGATCTCCGTACATTTGGTCGATCTCAGAACCGTAAATGAGAGCCGAAAAACACCAACTCGACCAGAAGCAGGTTTTCCCTGAATCTATAACAATATACGCAGGAGGGGCCGGGATTGTTTATGGGTTGACCTGGATTTTTGCAAGGCCGTAAGGGAATCGGAAACGTGCGGATCGGGAATAGAAAACGAACAGGGGCGACGCACGCGTCGCCCCTGCACTCAAAGGATCTCGCGGATTTCGGTTTTTCCTCTCCCGTCTTGCGTCTCCCGGCTCACTGCTGTTCTGCTATAACCCGATTCGCGAATAGAATTCCTCAACGCCGCGGATGCCCAGGTTCAGGCGGAACAGGGCGCCGGCGTGTTCTCCGTCTTCGTGCTTGATGTTTCCTCCTGCGGTTGTGACGTAGATGTCCGTGTAGTCCTCACCGCCGAAGGTAAGGCTGGACACTTTCTTGACGGGGAATGCGATGCGCCGTTCTTCCACGCCGTCTGGCGTGTATCGTACCAGGCAATGGCCGTCCCATCGGGCGGACCAGATGCAGCCGTGGGCGTCTACCGTCATGCCGTCCGGTATCCCCTTGTCTTCCGCCGCCCGCGTCGTAAAGACCACCCGGTTCGCGATGTCGCCGGTTTCCCGACTATAGTCGAACCGGTAGATATTGAGCGAGGGCGAATCCGTGAAGTACATGCTCCGGAGGTCCGCCGTGAACCCCATGCCGTTGGAAATCCCAACCTCATCGATAACCATGTGAAGTGTGCCGTCCGTATCCAGTCGATACAGCCTTCCTGGCCGCTCCGGCGTGGGCATGGTACCGCAGAATACCCGGCCCTCGGGATCCGCAATCACGTCATTGAAGCGAGTCTCGCGCTCGTCGGGGATTTCCTCGATTACCGTCGTGAGTTCGCCGTCGCGCCAGACCTTGATCGCGCCCCGTTCCATGAAGAACAGCAGAGATCCGTCGGCCTGCACAGTAAAGCCGCCCACGACGCCGCCCGTGTAGCAGGTCTCGTGCATTCCCGTGGCCGGGTCGTACCTGAACACGCGGCCGGCAGGAATGTCGGTCCAGTAGACCCTCTTCTCCATCGGGTGCCAGAGGGGCCCTTCCCCGGTCTCACAGGCGTAGTCCGCGATCAGCTCGGGCTGCATTTGTCGCTCCTTTCGCGCAAGCTTCCGTTCCCGCCTCGATTCGCAGAGGGCGGCCGGTTCAATTGTAACGGCCGGTCCATATCTAAGTCCGGGGCCGCTGCATTGTCAAGGGGTTTGTCGATTCGCCGCAGGAATCGGTTTCAGCTTGTTCCTGCCGGTACCGCCCGGTATATTTCGCGTGTCTGAAGGCGATGCGGTCGCGCGAAGGGATTTGCCATGCCACGGAGTGCGGATAGCGGAAACGGGCAGCGTGAGATCGGAAGATGGATGGCCGTTGGATCGGGCGTCGGGGCCGGCGCGGGTTCCGTCTTCGGCGCGGGCAGCGGTGACTTCGGTCTGTGGGTGAGCGCCGGCGTAACGATCGGCGCCAGTCTCGGGCTTGCCGTGGGCGCCTGCATCCGGCGACTGAAGTTCAGGCGGAAGGGTTGAGGCTTCCGGGCACTCGTGCGTGGTGACGACCCGGTTCAGCATATGGGAATGCCCGCACGTTTCGAGATCGTTCGGACGTTGGCGGCAGCCTGCGGAATCAGTTCCGGTCCCAGGTGTTCGATCAGCGCATATCCGTCCGGATGATGTGCATGAAAAAGCTCCAGGGCAAGGGCAAGATTCAGTTCGCCGTGGCCGGGGACGGCTTCTTCGAGATGAACCACCAGTCGGTTCCCGACCGCGATGTCCTTGACATGACAGACGGGCGCGAGCGGGCCGATGGTTTCGAAAATGTGGTTCAGGCGTTCGGTATCCGAGTAGACCTGGTCGATGGATTCGAAGTGATTGACATAGTCCATCACCAGCCTTATGTTCGCGCTGTTGACGGACTCGATGAGCTGACGGCAGACCGACGGGGTATTGAGTATGGAGACAACGTGGGTCTCCACGACCGTAACGACGTCCAGTGCCGCGGTGAGGTGCGCGATCTCCCGCAAGGTGCAGTTCAGCAACGCGTGCGCTTCCGGCGTGTGGTTTTCACGATGCGGCGTCCATGGTCCGGCGGGGTTGCGGCTGCCCGGCCGGATCAGGTGGTAGTTGGCGCCGAGGCGAGCGGCGATCGTTGCGCCCCTCACCACCTTCGACACGGCTATGTTACGTAGCTCCGGGTCCGGATCGAAGAGACAGTCGCCATAGGTGATGGCAAATTGCGCGAGATCGACCTCATGGTCCGCGAACAACTGTCTGCATCCGGCCGCGTCATCGTCTGAGATTTCGTTTAACAGCTCGCCCCGCAGATGAAATCCCGCGCCCGTGAATTCGAGTTCCCGGATCGTTCTGAAGTGATCGTCCGTGAAGCTGCGCAGGTCGCCGGGCAGCATGCCGACAATGCCGAGTCTCATTTGCAATATCCACTGAATGGAAAAACCGTCAGCAATTCGCTGACGGAACGAAAGGAGGCGAATCGATGGCCGAATCCGTGGACGAATTGAGCGTCAACTACGAGGAAGGCGGCGTTCTGCTCTGCAGGCAGCTGGACAAGTACGTGCTCTCGAAGGGGGCGTGGGCGACCGTAATGTTCCTCTACCAGGATCTCAACCGGCAATCGGGTGAATACGGGCCTGAAAAAGTGACGATTCGCCGATTCCAGAAGAGGGACGGAACCTATATACCCCGGAGCAAGTTCAATATCTCGAGCCTGGACCAGGGACGGAAAATCGCATCGACGCTCCAGGACTGGATTGAGAAATAGAGCATTTGTCTGCGTCTTTACATCGAAACGCCCAGCAGTCCTCGAGTGAACTGAAAATCCGTGTTTTTCTGTCTCATAGAGACGGTTGTATAGTTTCGTGACGCGGTTTTCAGGAGCATCTCGGCGATCCACCGGGCGTTTTCTTCAGGCGCGTCGGATAGCACGAGGTCCAGGTCGCTCGCGTAGACCTCACGCACCGACGGCACCGTGCTGATCTGGAGCACGGGCAACATCGGATGCCCCTGCATTGGATGTTCGGCCACGTGCGCGATCAGGATTTGCGCGCCCGTGCCGCCAAGGCCGGTAAGCGTCTCGACCCAGTGGTCCGTTTGCGTTTCCATAACGTAGTAACCCGGGCGCTTTGCCGTCTGGCCATACCCCAGGGAGGGTCCCGGTGATGCGTTCTCCAACACGGAATCGGAAAACGAAGCTGAAGTGAGCATTGCCGAGTTGTCCGGGATCACGACTCTTGCGCCCGCATCCACCAGCCGACGGACAAGGATCGCAAACATCGCCGATGCCGTGTCGCTGACCCTGCCCTCGGTCAGGATTCCCACCGTCAGCGCCGCCGGATCGGTCTCTCTATATTCCGGCGGACAATCTCTTTCCACCCGCTCTGCGAACCAGGATTCCACGTTGCGAAGCGTGCATTCGAGTCCTCCGTCGAGCTGGATGCTCGACCAGCCGAAGCGGGCCGGGTCGATGCCATCGCGTTCAAGTTCGTGCCGGATATAGTCGTTGTGGGTTTTTTCACATCCGTGTTCCAGCAGCAGCGCGTGCCGTACAAGCGGATGGGTGAGGTACCCGAGCATGGTTCGGGAATACATCCTCTCGGTCGCATCGCCGGCCACGCCGCAGCCCTCGGTGTGAACGAGTGCGACGTACCGTGAGATACACCGGCCTTTTCCGACCTCGTTGCGTTCGAGGCGTTCTGCGGCCATCCTTGCGATCTGGCCGGCGCAAAGGCTGGTCGGAAGGATCAGACCGACCTGGTCGGTGGCCATGCCGGTCGCGGTCACGATGCCCCGGAATGTGCCTGACAGCGCGATGCGCTCCGGCCGGGTGGGTATGGGATTCCCGGGGGGCCGGGGCAGTGCCCGGAGACGTTCGATATTGCCGGCGTCGGTCTGTCGCCAGTTCCGCCATATCGATACCTGGGAGTGTCCCGCGCGTTCGCCTTTGCTCTTCGTTCCCGAAGCGACGTCGAGCGTGAGATCCGTCATCCGCATCCCCAGCGTGTCCAGCGGAGTGCCGTCGAGATAGGCGCCGGCATTAACGTCCATTTCGTTTTCGAGGAGACCGTAGCGGCTCGTCGTCGTAATGACCTTCAGGGTGGGAACAAAGGGAAAATTGGTGATGGAGCCGTTACCTGTTATGAAGAAGATCAGGTTACATCCCGAAGCGACCTGTCCGGCAATGCTCTCAAGATCGTTCCCGGGGCTGTCCATGAAGTAGAACCCGGGATCGCGCATGGCTTCGGCGTAATCCAGGACCCCGTCAAGGCGAACCTGCGGGTGTCGCTTCATGGCGGCGCCGATGGATTTGAGCACGATGTTGTATATGCCTCTTAGTTTGTTGCCGCCGGACGGATTGCCTTCGGCGGTCGTACCGTGGCACGCGGCGAGTTCCTTGTATGCTTCGACGCGTTCCAGGAAGCGGCGGGCCGTGCGCACGTCCCTTACATTGTTCAGCACATAGGGCTCCGCGCCGATGAGTTCGTCTGTTTCCGCCAGGTTTGCCGAGCCGCCATGCCGGATGATCTCTCTCGCGACCCAGGACGCCAGCGGGTTTCCCGACACACCGGAAAAGGCGTCCGATCCGCCGCACTGAAGCGCAATCTTGAGGCGGGAAGCGCAAGTCGGCCGCCGCGTTGTGCGGTTTACTTCCGGCAGCCATCCCGCGACCATGTTCCGGGCACGGTCGAGATTGTCTTCGAATCCGCCGCGAAGCGTTAGAAAGCGGTGGGGGACGTCGGCAATCGGAGCGTTGTTTTCCGCCATATATCTGCGCAGCATGGCGTTGGTAAGCGGCTCCGTGCCGTAGTCGACCGCGAGGACGGCGCCTACGTTCGGGTGTACCATGAAACCCGCAAGTGTTCTCAGCAGAAGGTCCAGGTTGTTCGGCGTGGTCCGCCCGCCTCCTTCGGTATGCGCGACGGCGACGATCCCGTCGATGTTGGGATATGCGCTGGAAACCCCGTCCAATCGTCGTTCCAATCGTTTTACGAAGCTTCCCGTACGTGAAGTCGTGCCCAGAATCAGGACGTAGTTTCGGGTGCCAACCCCCCTCTCGGCGCACCGGGCGAATCCCTCGAACGTACGGATTCCCTCGACCGGAGGGATCTGATCGCCGGGGCGGAACGAATCCTCATTCAGGCGGAAGGGTTCGATGTGGTCTCTGAAATTGGGTACGGCCGGCAGTTGGAAATCCAGTGTGCGCAGGCTGAGCGCTTCCAGCATGCCGGCATTGCAGACATAGTCGCCCGGGTAAATGTCCCGTAACGCGACGCCGAACGGTAGATTCCAGGACAGAAGAGACTCACCCGCGGAGATGGGGGCCACGGCGAACCGGTGGCCTTCCAGCATCGTCGCAGCCAGCCGGAAAACCGTGCCGCGGGTGCGGATACGGACGCCCGCCGAGAGATTCCGTGTCACGATGGCGACGTTGTCACCTGACTGCGGCAGTCTGGCAACGTCCTCAAAGTCGAATATTTCAGACATCGACTGGCTCCTTGCTGCGTTGCTCGGATCCCTGTGATGGGACGGGGTTCGGGGAGGTATACGAAATCGGACGCCAAAAGTCAAGCGCGACGCCGTCAAGGTGAAACTGCCGGTAAATTTCACTTGACAGGGCGCCCGTTAGTTGATTAAGTTTCTAACGTATGTATTATTGGTAAAACAATTGACTGGTTCAGAAGCCTGAGAAGTTGTTTTAAAATTACCGGTGAGTACCCGAGCACGAGCGAAAAAGCGGCGGTCAAGGCGGGAGAATCCGCCCATAT
>CAZKDZ010000092.1:0-3162 GCA_964551635.1 uncultured bacterium
TCAATCCTCTCAAACTTTAAACAATGCCGCCTGAAGAGTCAATATCCAAAGGAGGCCGTTTGTGCGATAAGTCTAGCGCAGCGCCACGTCGTGTGCATTTTCATCCGCCGCCTTCTGAATCTTCAGCACCGTTCTGGCGGCGCGAATCACCGATGCGGTACTCCGTTCGCCTTCCACGGCCTCGCCCCGGATATCCTCCAGGAATGCCTGAAGATACCCTCCCGACCGATCTTCCGGAATCGATCGCGACTCCACCCGCTCCGAATCCTTCCGCGCGATCTGAATCGTATCCTGCGTCGTACCTGCCTCGAGCACGCCATCCCGACCCCAGAACGTGTACCGCCAGTAGAACGGCAGTGAATACCCCGCCCTGTCAGGCATGAAGTACGACACGTCTCCAAGCACGCCGCAACCGTTGTCCATCGTCAGCATCATCTGCGCGCCGTCTCCAAAGTGGGGAAACTCCGGCGCGAAGGCATTCCAGCACCTGGCGGCGTTGACCGTCTCGAATTCCAGGCCGGTTATCCACGGAAGACAGTCGATAGCATGGATGGCAAGGTCGTTAATCGTCCCGCCGTGCTTGCCCTCTTCGAAGTACCAACCCGGTCTTGACCCCAGCAGCAGAGGATGCTGCCCGCCGAATGAAATCGCGTGGACCTCTCCGATCGCGCCCTCCTGAATCATGTTCCTCGCGCCGATGGTTTGTCCGTGGTCCCGCATGGACAGCATGCATCCGACGGTCAGATTCCGCTCGCCCGCGATCCGTTCGATTTCGCCGAGTTCGTCGAGACGGGTGCACAATGGCTTGTCGACGATGACATGCTTTCCCGCGTCTAGAGCGCGGATCGCCGCGGTGCCGCGCCCGGCGAAATACTCCCCGATGGCCACGACGTCGCAATCCACTTCGCCCAACATCCGCTCGGAATCCGAATGCGTGACGTTTGCGCCGGCGGCTGCGGCCGCCGCCCGTGCGGCATCGTCCGCTTCACAGG
Source organism: uncultured bacterium (assembly GCA_964551635.1). GTDB lineage: Bacteria > Latescibacterota > UBA2968 > UBA2968 > JAAXHE01. Next base: position 993 of record CAZKDZ010000092.1, read on the forward strand.
CAGCCACGACCTCCACGTCGTCACGCCCGTTCGCCCTTTTGTAGAGGTCGTGAATGTGCCCGTGACGAAATCCGACAAAAGCAAACCGAACCGACATATCGCCTCCTCATCAACCCTTTATAAAAATCGGAACTTGCGTGTATGGACAAAGACAGTTCAGACAAAATCTCGACAACAGCGCGAAATTTACTATCATGTATGGGGTTTTACACCGGGAATTCGCGCAGTATACCAGCCGCAATCCAATAACCTTAAAATTCGACAGAGGTGCCGCTATGCCGAATCTGCTCACCCGGCAGCAACTCGCGTTTTTCGACACGTTCGGATATCTGTGCATGCCCGGTCTGCTGTCCGACGTGATTGACGAAATTATCGATGCTTTCGAGCAGGTGTGGACGGACCGTGGAGGCGGCCACCACGGAAAGGCGCACGACGGTGAACGGCGGTCCTGCATCGTCCCGTTCATCGACCAGCACAAACGCCTCTGCGCCCTGCTGGACGATCCCCGCATCAACGGGCTTCTCGTCGACCTGCTCGGCGCAGATTACAACTACGTCGGTTCCGACGGCAACTACTACGCCGGCGATACCGTGTGGCATTCCGACGGATGGGGAAAGACCGTCCGTTTTGTCAAAATCGCCTTCTACCTGGATCCATTGACCAGAAAAACCGGCTGCCTGCGGGTTATCCCCGGTAGCCATATCCTGGACGATCGCTTCGCACGGGCCGTCCAGGACCAGATAAGGGAATCCGGGCGAAACTGGGGTGTCCATGGCGAAGACCTGCTACCGGGCGTCGCCCTGGAAACCCGGCCCGGAGATATCGCCGTGTTCAACCACAACCTCAAACACGCCGCTTTCGGAGGCAGTCCTCGAAGACGCATGTTCACGATAAACTGTTCACAGCGCTTTCCCGCAGAAAGAATCGAAGATTTCAGAAACTACATTTCCGGCCATGCCCGTTTCTGGATCGACCGTCTTTACGGCGAGACCATGGTTGCAACCGCCGGCCCCGAACGCAGAATCCACCTCGAGCAGGGCATGGCGCACGACGGCCACCTGGCCGGACTGGCGGCCAGGGCACGTAAGGAGATGCCCGAGCCGTCACGTGGATGAGCAGCTGAAAGAGCGGCTGTGTCGAGGGCTTGAGCAGTCATATTGAGTTTGGTAAAGGAATGTTGTACCGTTTCAGGAAGGAGCCGGTTTAGTCATTCATTGCAGGAGGGACTTGATCAGCGGAACAACGACGCACGCCAGGACAACGCCGAGCGTCCATTTAATCAGCTTGATGTCGCTTTGCATCGCTGAGAGCTTCTGTTCGAAATCGGCTATTTCTTCGGCGGCTTCGCTGGCGGCTTCCTCCGGTGCCCCGGCGGCGACCAGAGCGGCGTATGTCTTCGAAAGCATGATAGGCATTTCCTGATCCTTCCATCAAATATCGAGAAATGATGCAATTTGCTTGATGCGCAGGTTATCGAGTCTCCGTCCAATCGCCAGGAGCAATCAGCAAAAGATACACACTTGTCCCTTGTTTGAAAAGATACTTGATCGCTCACGCACGTCAGTCTTGCAGGAATCTATCGATCATGACTTAACGTACGTGTCGTGAGAAGTGTCATTCGATATATCCCAGGTTTCTCAATCTTGCCGCCAGAATGTCAGCCTCGGCCTGCGTGGTTTCCTGCCCCTGGAGGTGCTTGTAATTCGAGCCTTCAAGGATATCGCGTCGCGACGTTCGGAAGGGTTCCGGATCGTCACACTGCATGACCGCACCGCTGAACACGTCCCGAAGCACGAAATCCACACCGTCGAGTTCTTCTCTGTAGAAGACCTGTCCGTCCGTAACGGACCACATGCGCAGACCATCCTGATCCCGCTTCAGTTCCACGCCATCCATGGCCACGCGTGAAGTCACCCGATTGCGGTCCGTCTGCAGATTGCCCGGGTTCAGGAATCCAACGCCGTAGAGGTTGTCGAGTTCCGAATACACCCATCGACCGCGAACAGAACCCCCGCTGTCACGCAGGTCGCGGCCATATCCTTTATAGTCTACTGTCAGCCCGGCGAGATTTACGATAGTGGGGAAAAGATCGATCGTCGCAAGGGGTCCCCGCGCCAAATTCAGTCCATCGTGTCCGGGAAGGGATACCAGCAAAGGAACGTGGATCACA
>CAZKDZ010000093.1:0-5974 GCA_964551635.1 uncultured bacterium
CGGACGGCTCGAATGCGACCGCATTCTCATCGTGGAGGGCGGAGACGAACTCTGGGTGATGAGTATGGGGTCGATGGTGTTTACGATCACGCTGACGTCCGAACGCGGCGGCACACACACGAACTACGTTCCGTTTGTGGAAAACCCCATCCGCCACGTGGGCGACCTGATCCGGAGAATAACCGAGCGCCAGAAGGAACTGGATGCCGGGAACGTGCATCCCCTGGCCGGGCCGGAGCGGATCGATCTGGGCATCGTACAGGCCGGTGACTACTTCAATCGGACGCCGGGCCGGTGCGTGCTGACGGGAACGCGGCGCTGGCTGCCGGGTAAGACGATGTCGTCGATTCTGATTGAACTGGAATCGTTGGCCGAGCCGTTCGCCAGGGCGGGGGGAATGAAGCTCGCCGTCGACATGGCGCTCCAGCGTGAGCCCTTTGAAACGCCGCGGGACGATCCCGCGGTCCAGGCGGCGGCCGCGGCCCACCGGGAGGTGGTTGGAGTGGACGTCAGGTACGTAGGACGACGACTGGTGGGCGATGCCAACATCTATATGAACGAGACAGGGGTGCCCACCTTCTACTACGGCCCGTCGAATGAGACGGCCCATTCCGACGGCGAATGGGTGTCGGTGGCGCGCATCGAGGCGGCCGCAAGGGTCTACGCGCTTATGGCGATGAACTATTGCGGCGTTGTGGACTAACGCACTGCCTGGACCTGAAGACCGGAGGTGTTTCCTTGATTTCAATTGAACGGAGGTCGGGAGGGGGGATTCTCACGGCGCGTACGGCGCGCTGGGCGGGTGAAGCGAATCAGGAGGACGGACCGGAGATATTCGGTGCGGAGCACAATCCCTCGGGAAATCCGATTGGCGGAGGCGATGGGTACACGGACGGGTTCAGGCGCGGCGACCGATCTGTCCGCGGTTACGATGATCTGGCGCGTGCGCTCGAAGCTGCGACGGCGGGCGACGTGGTCTTTGTACCTGCCGGCGTCGAGATCGATATGGGCGGGCTGCCGGGTCTTGGGATTCCGGAAGGGGTGACGCTTGCCGGCGACCGCGGCGCGGGCGGTTCTGCGGGAGGTCTGGTCTATTCGAACGCGCCGGATACGCCGTTTCTCTTCCGGTCGGCGGGGGATTGCGTCCGCGTAACTGGGCTGCGCCTTCGGGGCCCATACCCCCACCGCGAACGGGCGGCGCATTCATCTTACGGCATTCTTGCCTCCCATTTCGCGCTGGAGGTCGACAACTGCGAGATCAGCGGTTTCAGCGTGGCCGCGACCCGGTTCGACGACGGTGCGGTCCGGGGTTACGTACACCACAACTTTATCCACCACAATCAGAAGGGCGGCCTGGGCTACGGCGTCAGCATCAACGGCGCCACGGTGCTGGTTGAGGCGAACCTGTTCGACTGGTGCAGGCACCATATCGCATCCAGCGGAACCCCCGGTTCCGGGTACGAAGCGCGTTACAATATCTGCCTGAATCACGCCAACGGCCACCTTTTCGATATGCACGGCGGGCAGGACCGGGGAGACGCAACCGAGATCTCCGGCGACTGGATGGATATTCATCACAATACGTTCATCGCACAGGACGTACGCAGCGTGGTGATCCGCGGTGCGCCATGCCAGGATGCCCGTATTCACCATAACCGCTGCCTCAGCCCGCTGCCCGAAAACGTCGTGCGGGCCGGGGGAAATACGCGGGCGTATCGAAACCTTCTGGGGCCCGAGGGTCAGCTGGTTGCGAATCAGAGGGTAGAACCATGAACGGTTTCAGGGACCATCTCGGCGATCCTCTGCCGGACCGAGCGATTCAGCGCCTGGGAACCCGCCGGATGAGGGGGTCGGTGACCGAAATGTCCTATTCCTCCGACGGCGCGCACGCGTTCGCGCTTTCGGGGGCATTCCTTTGTATATGGGATTTGATAGAGGGCAACTGCATTGCGCGGCAACAGGTTTCGGAGCATCGAGTCACGGCCGCGGCCTGGAGCCGTGACGTGTCAAGGGCGTTGTTCGCCGACGAGGCGGGCGCGATAAGTGAATGGGATCTGACCGAAAGAACACGGGAATTGGGCCGCTTCGACACCGGACGCACGTCTCTCGTCTCACTGCGGTATTCGCCGGACGAAAAACGGGTACTTACACTTGACCGCGACACGAGTACCGTGGAGGAGTGGGACCGGGAGACTGGCGGGCGGCGCATCGCGATTTCGGATGCCGGCGAATGCTTCGATCACTGCCTGTATGCCCCGGACGGAAGGACGGCGCTGGTCGCTCATCAGCCCGGCCGCAACGTCTATCAGTTCGACCTGGCGACCGGCGCCCGGCTGAAGACCTTCGTGGAGGACTACGTCTGTTACGATATGTGCCTGTCTGCAAGCGGTGAGCGGCTGCTTGTGGGCACGCGTCACAAGTCGAATGAGTGGCGCCTCCGAGATTACGAATGCCTTGAGACATTTACGGGGCACCTGGGGCATGCGGTGCCGTCCGTGGCATATGGACGGGACGACCGGCAGATCCTGACCGGATCCAGGGACGGGTCGATCTGGCTGTGGGACCGTCACACCGCCACGGTCCTTCGGCGATGGTATCCGCATCAGAGCCACGTAAACCGGATCCGGGTGTCGCCCGACGGAAACTGGGCGCTGTCCCACGGCAGCGACGGGCTGCTGGCGGAGACCAGCGTGGCGACGGGGCTGCCTCGCCTACAGTGGGAAAGGCACATGGCGGGCGTGCGGGCGCTTGTCGTTTCTCCCGATGGCGCCCATGCAATTTCAGGTTCGACGGACAAGACCGTCCGGTGGTGGGATACGGAGAATTGGACGGCTACGCGAACGGTCGAATGTACGGGCGGCGAGGTCCACGCGCTGGCGGTTTCTCCCGACGGCGCGCTGGTTGCGGCGGGATGCAAGGACGGCAGTGTCAGGATTCTCGAGTGTGCGAGCGGAACGGACGTGTGTGCGCTGGAAGGTCACCGGGGATACGTCCGGGCGGTGGCTTTTGCGGGCGCAGTCGAAGTCGTGAGCGCCGGCGACGACGGGTCGGTCCGCGTGTGGGATGCTGTTACAGGACGGGCTGTACGCACGCTGGAAGGGCATCTGGGCGGCGTGCTGGCGCTTGCGGTATCGGCCGATACAGGGCAACTCGTGAGCGGTGGACGGGACGGTACCGTGAGGGTCTGGAATCTGGCGACCGGGGAGTTGAACGCGCTGGCAACCGCGCACCGCGGCTGGGTCCGGTCCGTGGCTCTTGGGCCTGACGGCCATGTGATCTCCGCGGGAGGTGACGGGTGGGTGGTCGAGTGGGATCTGCGGGACGGACGGGAGGTGCGTTCGTACTCGCATGGAGGAGGCCTGGAGGATATCCTGTACCTTCCGGATACCGGGTCGATCTGTCTGGCGGGAGAGGATGGCAGGGTGGCTGTCTTGCAAATCGGATCCCAGGCTCCGGCGGCCGAGTTCAGCGGACACGAGGGGGCTGTGCACGCGCTGGCGGCCAGCCCGGACGGACGGTGGCTGCTGTCAGGTTCCGCCGACACCACCGTGCTGGTCTGGAAATTGACATGATCGTGGCCCGCCAGGGACGTCTCAGGCCTGTGCCATTCCGTCTCGGGAACCGGGAAACGGGAAAACGCGAATGTCTTACCCAACGGTGAAGGACAGCGATCTGCAGGCGGTCATGCGGGACGGCACGGTACTCCGCGCCGACGTGTACCGGCCCGACACGCCGGGACGGTTTCCCGTGCTGCTTTGCCGGACGCCCTACGACAAGGGAGGCGAGAAACAGCTTGAGATTGGTCCGGAGATGGCCGAACGCGGGTACGTGGTGGTCATGCAGGACGTGCGCGGAAGATATGCTTCGGACGGAGCGTTTCAGCCTGGATTCTTCAGTGCCGATCACCGAGACTCGGAGGACGGCTTCGATACGGTGGCATGGGCGGCGGGGTTGCCCTGGTCCGACGGCAGGGTGGGCACGTTCGGAAATTCGTACGACGGGTGGACGCAGTGGGAACTCGCGCACACGCGGCCGCCGAACCTGGTGGCGATGCTTGCCGGCGGGATTGCGGCGAACCTGCTGGACCGGGAACTGAGCGGCGTGCTTCGCCTCGGCCGCGTGATGGATTGGACGATCAACAATCTGTCGGTGGACACGGCGCGACGGGCGGGCCACTCGTGGAAGGAGAAGGCCAAAGAGGACGCATCCCGGCTCTGGCAGGACCGCGACCGCAGCAAATGGCTCTGGTACCTGCCGCTGACGGACATCCCGGAGGATGTGATGCCGGGGATGGGCACGCACTGGCGGCGGTGGCTTGCGGACCATGCGGCGGACCACTTCGGCTTCCAGCAGAAACACCAGAGCGTGGAGGTTCCCGTTCTGGGTACGGCGGGGTGGTACGATCAACAGATCGGCATCTTCAAGCACTTTACGGGAATGCGTGAAAACGGCGGGAGCGAACGCGCCCGGAAGAATCAGCATTTGATCGTCGGCCCCTGGACCCATACGCTCCTGGATCTGGACCGGCAGGTGGGTGATGTGGACTTCGGCCCGGAAGCCGTGCGGGACTTCTACGATATCGCGGATACGTGGTTTGGCCGCTGGCTCAAGGGGGAACGGAGCGAGGCGGAAGACTGGCCGCCGCTGCAACTGTTCGTGATGGGGGCCAATACCTGGCGCGGCGAGCGGGAATGGCCGCTGGAACGAACCGTGTATACGTCGTTCTACCTGCACAGTTCGGGCCACGCGGACCTGCCTTCGGGCGCGGGATGGCTTTCTATGGAGCCTCCCGGGGAGGAAACGCCGGACCCGTACGTTTACGATCCCAGAGACCCGGTAATGACCCTGTACACCCCGGGCGGCCAGCACGCGCCAATGGACCAGCGGGCCCTGGACGGGCGTCGCGACGTGATGGTGTATATGACGCCGCCGCTGAACGCGCCAATGGAGGTGACGGGACCGGTCGAAGTGCGTCTGTTTGCGTCTTCATCGGCTCGTGATTCGGATTTTGTCGCCAAACTGATGGACGTCCGGCCGGACGGATTCGTCCAGGAACTCTGTCACGGTATTGTGCGCGCACGGTATAGAGGGTCATTCGAAGACCCGTCACTGATCGAACCGGGCCGCGTTTACGAGTACGTGATTCGGGTGAATCCGACCAGCAATCTCTTCAGGGCGGGCCACCGGATCCGGCTGGATATTTCCAGCAGCGATTTTCCGAATTTCGACCGGAATCACAATACCGGCGGCGACGATTACCGCGAGACGGCCCTTCAGACGGCGCATCAGCGGATTTTCCACGACGTGAACCGGCCGTCCCGGTTGATCCTTCCCGTGATACCATGAAACGGAAGCGAAACGAAGGAGGTTGTCGTGAGCGAAGTCGTGATCTACCACAATCCAAGGTGCAGCAAGAGCAGGCAGACGTTGAACCTTCTGAGAGAACGTGGTATCGAGCCAAGAATCGTCGAATACCTGAAAACGCCGCCCGACGAACAAACGCTCTCCGGCATTCTGGACATGCTGGGAATCCAGCCGGCGGACCTGGTGCGTACGAAGGAGGATGAATTCAGGGCCCTGGGCCTCCACGAAAAGACGAACGATCCGAAGGCGTTGATCCGGGCGATGACGGAACATCCCATCCTGATCGAGCGGCCGGTCGTTATCAACGGCGACCGGGCAAGGGTGGGTCGACCGCCGGAAAACGTCCTGGAGATTCTTTGAGGAACGCCGAAAGACACTGCGGTGACGGATCCGGGAACTGAACCCGCCGGCCTCTTTCCGGCGGGGTTTTGATCGGTCGCTCGGGGATAGTCTTTGCGTCTGATATTCCGGACAACTATATTTCCTGACGTGCGGCAAAGCCGCGTGAATCAATGGAATCTGCACAGTTAACAGTCCGTTGATAAAGTCGCTCTGCAGGCGAGGCCGAGCCATTGTGGTCGAAGACAAGGCGCGTGACCGAGTCCCATCT
>CAZKDZ010000094.1:0-15226 GCA_964551635.1 uncultured bacterium
CTGCTCGTCGGCGAGCACGGGGAATACGGTACCAATGAAAAGGGTCAGCACCTCTATCCACGCTACGAGTTGTTCAAGCAGATTGCCGCTGTTTACCGCACTTCGGGCAGGAGCGCGCCGGTTTTCAATGACAAGCATCTCTCGTGGCGATGGGAATGGGCGCGGGAGATGTACGATATTTCTCAGGAGATGGGTTTTGCATTCATGGCCGGCTCGTCGCTTCCTGTGACGTGGCGTACACCCTCCATTGATATGCCGTTGGACGCCCGCGTGACCGAAGCCATGTGCATCGGTTACGGCGGTGTGGACAGCTACGATTTCCACGCCCTGGAGACGTTGCAGTGCATGGTCGAGCGGCGCAACGGAGGCGAGTCGGGCGTCCGCTGGATCGACACGTACCGGGGCGGACGTTTCTGGGAGGCCCATCATGGCCGTGTATGGTCGCGGCAGCTGTTCGAAGCCTGTCTGTCTCGCAGCCATACGCTGGCGCAGCCGCGTCCGGGGTTCAGTCACGTGTTGCCGACTCTGGATGAAATGAAGTCGCTCGAGGATGACCCCGTTGCCTACCGGTACGAACACAATGACGGCCTGATGTCAACCATGATCCTGCTCAACGGCGTGGTACGAGACTTCAATTTCGCCGCGCACCTGCCGGGACGGGACAATCCCCTCTCCACTCAGATGTACCTGCCCATGCCGCCCGCGTACACTACGCTGGCGAATTTCTTCTCGCCACAGGTCAACAACGTGGAGCGGATGTTCCTCACCGGAAAGGCCACGTACCCCGTGGAACGGACCCTGCTGACCACCGGACTCGTGGCCGCGGGCGTGGACAGCCTGCACCGGGAACAGGCCCGCGTCCAGACGCCGCACCTCGACGTGAATTACATGCCCAATCCCGAATCCACATACTGGAGAACGTAAGTGGCTCGTCCCGAAGAACAAAGCGCACCGGGCGCTGGGCCAACACGCCTCGCAGTCATCACTACCATATACCGGTATCTCTCCCACGCGCAGCACATCGCGGACCGGTTCGTGGTCGGGTACCCGTATGATGGTCGGTGGCGGCGGCCGAACACGCGCATTGTGTCGCTCTACGTCGACCAGAAGCCGGAGGGCGACCAGAGCGAAGACCGCGCGCGCGAGTTCGGGTTCGACGTCTATGACACCATATCCGGTGCGCTGCGCTGCGGCGGCGACCGGCTGGCCGTGGATGCGGTACTGATCATCGGAGAACACGGCGAGTATCCGAATAACGACAAGGGGCAGAAACTCTATCCGAGATATGAGTTCTTCAGGGAATGCGTCGACGTCTTCGAACAGGACGGGTCAGTGGTGCCGGTGTTCAACGACAAACACCTCTCCTACAGCTTCGCGAAGGCCTGTGAGATGGTAGCGGACTCCCGTCGCCTCGGTTTCCCGCTTCTGGCGGGTTCGTCTCTTCCTGTTGCGTACAGACTTCCGGACGTCGAATTGCCGATGGATTGCAGGATTCACGAGGCCCTGATGGTCGGGGTGGGCGGCTCGGACGCGATGGACTACCATGCGCTGGAGGCCATGCAGTGCATGGTCGAACGCAGGCGGGGCGGTGAAACCGGCGTCAGGGCCGTGCAGATGATCGAAGGCGACGCCGTCTGGCGGGCGGGCGAGGAGGGTCGGTGGTCCCGTGATCTGCTCGAGGCGGCGCTTTCGCGCAGCGACACGCCCTGCGGTCTGCCCGAAGAGGACGGCCGCACACGGGACATCCTGGGCGCCGGCGAATTGCCTTGTCTCGCGAAGAATCCCGCGGCCTACCTTATCGAGTACCGCGACGGTCTGAGGGCGACCCTGCTCATGCTGAACGGGGCCGTGCGCGACTACTGCTTCGCCGCTCGGTTGGACGGATACGACGCCCCGGTATCCACCCAGTTCCTGCTCACGCCCACGCCGAACGTCACCTATTCGGCCTGCCTGGTCCACAAGATCGTGGAGATGATCGAAAGCGGGGTGGCGCCGTATCCGCCTGAACGGACGCTTATCGTCTGCGGTATTCTCGAAGCCTGTCTCACGTCCAGGCAGCAGGGCGAACGGCGCCTGGAGACACCCGACGTCAACGTGTCTTACAGGGCGCCCGCGGAGTCCCACCACGCGCGGGCTTGACGACGCGTGGTCATTGCCTGTGCTGATTGCACTGAGCCTGCCGAAGTGGCCTGTCGACGCGTGGTCATTGAGCTTGTCGAAATGCCCGCATATATGAAATGGGCAGATATTACGGGCAGTACCATCTGGACCGAAAAACGTCAACTGTTTTCCATTCCTGGTATCAATTTCGTTCGTATGTCGTACACGTGGGAGGTGAGCCATGAAAATGCAGGCGTCGGTTCTGCTGGAGCCGCTCAAGCCGCTGGTCGTGGAGGACCTGGACCTGGAAGGACCGAAGCAGGACGAGGTGATGGTGCGCATGGTGGCAAGCGGGGTCTGTCACAGCTGTCTGCACGTCGTGGACGGGGGCTGGAAAGGGTTCCCAATGCCGATGGTGCTGGGCGATGAAGGGGCGGGCGTGGTGGAGGAGGTGGGCCCCGGCGTGTCGCACGTAAGGCCCGGGGATCATGTGATCCTCTCCTGGTCGCCCACCTGCGGGCGTTGCCACTACTGCGTCACCGGGCTTTCCCATCTGTGCGAACGCGGCGTGCCGTCCAACGGTGTGTTGATGGATGGCACTTCGAGAATGAAGTTGCGTGGGGAGACGGTCTACCACTATGGACCCGCGTGCAGCTTTTCTTCCTATTCGGTGATGCCGGCGTCCTGCGCCGTGCCGATTCGCGAGGATATGCCGCTGGACGTGGCTGCGCTGATCGGATGTTCCGTGATGACGGGTGTGGGTTCGGTGATCAACACCGCCGCGGTGACGCCGGGGGCGAGCATGGCGGTATTCGGATCGGGTGGAATTGGACTGAACGCGGTCCAGGGTGGAACGCTGGTACAGGCCCACCCCATCATTGCCGTGGACATCAATCCCGCGAAGCTCGAATACGCGAAGTCATTCGGCGCCACCCATACGATCAACGCCGCCGAGGCCGATCCCGTGGAGGCGATCCGGGACCTGACGGGACGGGGGGCCGATTACTCCTTCGTGGCCGTGGGTGAGCCGCGCGTGATCAACCAGGCCTGGGACTGTCTGGCGTCCAGGGGCCAGTGCGTGCTGATCGGATTGCCGCCAACCGGTTCCACGGTGACGTTCGATACCGGAAATCTCCAGTCCAACGAGCGGATCATGCGGGGCTCCAGGTACGGCAGCGCCAGGACGTGGGACGACTTTCCCCGGATGGTGGAGCTCTATCTGGCAGGCAAGCTCAAGATTGACGAACTGGTGACGCGGAAATACGGCGTGGATGAAGCGAACGAGGCCTTCGATGCGCTCGTGGCGGGTGAAGTGGCCCGGGGTCTGATCGTTTTCTGATCCGGGCGACCCGGTGTTTTTCGCGAATCCGGTCTCCGGTCGATTTCCGCCTCGACCCAGCCTGTCTATTCGTTGGATCGGTCGTCACGCCAGGACGGCTCGGTCCAGGTGTTGAGCCAGTTCCACTTCCAGAGGACCCGCTTCGAGGGCAGTTCCACTTCGTATTCCACCCCGGCCGTGAAGGGCAGTACGCGGGTCCTGCGCCCCACGGCCTCCCGAATCCATTCGATGAACGCGGCCACGTCCGTGACGTCAGGCGGCCACGTCCCGTGCGGGATGGGGTCTGACGCGCGGTCGGTGCGGTAGTGGATGGGTATCAGGAACTCGGGCTCGATGGCGTCGATGCATTGAACGAGTTTGTCCGAGCGGTCCTCGCCGCCCCATTCCGTCAGTCCCATCTTCATGTGGATGAGGTAGGTGACCCTTCCGCGCAGCTTCTCGAGCGCACGGTAGGGTTCGGTGAGGTCCCCTGTATGAAGGAATGAGATGTCGAGATCCCGGACGGTGACGAGGTATCCGCAGTTGGGGAGGTCCGGCCTCTGGTTCTCTCCGCTCTCGATAATATCCACGCGAATGGGACCGAGGTCCAGCTCTAAGGGCCCGGGAAAGCTGCGGGTCTCCCCGCCGACGTGGCTCAGGTGCCGGGGGAAGACCACCTGCACGAGCTTCGGGTCCAGGTATTTGGTGATGGGCAGGTCCCGGTCGAATGCGGCGTCCCGGTATTTTTCGTCCACGGGCAGGTCGGGGTCACAGCACCCCGGGCTTACGAAAACTTTCTTGAAGCGATCGCCTCGACACAGACGGCGAAGCGTGCCGGGGTGGCAGTGATCGAAGTGTTCGTGGCTGATGAAGATATAATCGAAATCGGGCGAAGCGGCGGTCAGGTCTTCGCCGAACAGATACGGGTCGAAGGCGAAGTTGATCGCGTCCGTACGGATTTCAAAACCGCCGCAGCCGGTCCATTTCAAATAAATCGGTTTCATCGTGGACTCGCTGAGTTTTGGGATGTATTCTGACTCGCCAAAGAAAACGGACGCCAATCCTGGCGTCTACACCTCCCCCTGGCGCGTCTATGCTTTGCTCAGCCGCAACCGAATAGTTAGCAGAGAACGCGCGTGCCTGATGTACCTATCACTCCCCCCTTGAGGGGGAGTCGCAGAAGCCGAGCCGTCCCCTGAGCCGTTGTCCTGAGCCTGCCGAAGGATTGTCGAAGGGCCGGCGACGGTTGATGCGGTGGGGGGATTCCAACACCATACCGTATGCAAGCAGCATGGGCAAACATGTATGCATTTCGTGTTGAAGTCTTACGGTAAGACTCTAATTCCCCTCCGTCTTGTAGGGACGTCCGTCGTAAGCGCGCGTACGGACAACATATCGATCGTGAATCGGAATGCAAAGCACGGAATGGGGTGCGCCTGTGGCACGAATCGCTGACACTCGCATGTCGCCGGATCGTGGCATACCGTCCCGCGAGCCCGGGAGGAACCGAAACGGTCTTTCGATCGCCCTCTTCGTCTACGGCACCCTGAAACGCGGGTTCTCGAACCACGACGGCTACTGCCGCGGCGTGCTGGCCATTGAGGATGCGCTGGTCTGCGGATGCCTGTACATCCGGCCCGATCGCATCCCGTTTCTCGAGGTCCCCCAACGGGACGTCCTCGCAACGGGAACCGCGGATCCCGCGGCCGACGCGGTCACACAGGAACGCCTTGCAGGCGACATCGAGTCTCAGCAACAGGCGGAAAGTCCGCCCGTACCGCCCGCGAGCAGCCCGGGCGTCGTTCACGGGGAATTGCTCGTATTCGACGATCCGGAGATCCGCCTGTCCGCCATCGACCGCCTGGAAGGCTTCCGCCCCGGCGGTCGTAGTCTATATCGCAGGGTGCTCGTGCCGGTACGGGTGAAAGATTCGTACACCGTCGCGTGGACGTACGCGGTGGAAACGAAACCGCTCGATTGGCCGATACTGGAATCCGATTCTTGGACGGGGTGAAAACGCTGGAGTTCGCGCGAGATCCAGAGCCCGGCCGCAAGCCCGGCAGTCTGTCCCAGGTCGATTGGATTGACATCTCTTACGTGCGGACCATGGCACGCGGTTTGCAGATGGTTTCTTCCACTGATATAGTCGACGAGAGACGAATTCTGGATTATTCTGGATGAGGAGACGACTTTAGTTTGACATGTAACTATTAAATGGTTACTTTGAAACCAATGCCACCTCACGCGAGGGTGGATCGTCTGTTGGAAATACAGGAAAAGCTCACTGGTCATAGAGGTCTACTATGCAGGCAGTCGTGAAAACGCCCCGTATTGAGATTCTCATCAGAGGGGAAATCCCTGACAAGCTGATGTCCGTACTGAATGAGGAGTACGGTGAACAGATTCGGTTTTCCGGAACCAACACCGACGATCTCGTCGATGTATTTGAGACCGACTGGTACCGAAGCGTCAGATCAGGAATGGCGCCTGGAGATAATCTGAGGACTTACCGGGAGAATCGCGGATTGACGCAGGCGAGGCTGGGTGAGTTGCTCGGCGGTGTTCCTCGCCAGCATGTCTCGAATATGGAGCGTGAGGTGCGGTCGATCAGCCTGAAAACCGCGCGAAAATTGGCACAGATATTTCAAGTTTCGCCTGAGAAGTTCATTTGAAACGATGCGTGGAGAAGAAAACACTTCGGCAGCTTATTTGCGAATAGATAGCCATGTCCCGTCTCCGCTTCGTACATACCGCAGATCTGCATCTCGATAGCCCATTTGTCGGGATAAAGGCCGTTGCTCCCGAAAACGTCGCGAGCGCGCTGCGGGATGCGACTTTCTGCGCGTACGAGAACATCATCGACCTGTGCATCGACGAGGGCGTGGACGCGCTGCTAATCGCGGGCGACGTGTACGACTCGGCCGACCGGAGCCTGCGAGCACAGCTCAAGTTCGTGGACGGCCTGAAGCGGCTGGACGAGGCGGGCATACGCTCTTTCGTCTGCCACGGCAACCACGATCCGCTCGACGGCTGGGAGGCGCGGCTGGAATATCCAGCAAGCTGTACCCGCTTTGGCAGGGAGGCTGAGTCAGTCCCGGTGTTTAAGGACGATCCCCGTCGCGGAGTCGTGCATGGAATCAGTTATGCAACACCCGAAGTCTCCGACAACCTGTCGCAGCGTCTCGGTACGGCAGATTCCGACAAGTTCTCGATCGGGCTGTTGCATACGAATGTAGGTGACGACGCCACCCACGGAAATTACGCGCCGTGCTCGCTCGAAGATCTCGAACATTCGGGAATGGACTACTGGGCGCTCGGTCACGTGCATGCGAGACAGGTACTCAGCGAACGGTCTCCGACCGTGGTCTACCCGGGCAACCCGCAGGGCAGGCATCCCAACGAGCCCGGTGCGCGCGGAGTGTATCTCGTCGAAGTGGATGATGTTGGCGACGTTCACCTGGATTTCAGAACCGCGGATACTGTTCGTTGGGAGCGGACTCGGCTGGATATCTCGGATATGGAGACGGAACAGGACCTGATCGACGCGTTGCATCAATGCATGGATGACGTGACGGGTAAGTTGGCCGGCTGGTCGGTCGTGCTGAGAGTCTCATTGACAGGAACGGGCAGTCTGCAAGGTTCGTTGCGGCAGCCGGAGCTTGTAAATGGCTTGATGGACGAGGTAAACGGCGAATGGGCCGAAAGAACACCCTTCGCGTGGTGTGAGCGCATAGCGGACGAGACCGCGGTGCCGTTCATCCGGGACGAGCGCATTGGAGGTTCGGATTTCGTGGCCGAGGTGCTCAAGACCGTGGAGCTTTCGAAGGATGATGCCGAGTTGCGGAACCGCCTTCGCAATGGGTTTGCCGACCTCTATGAGCACCGCCGATATCGCCAGCACCTGCCCAACCATACTCCGAGCGACGATGAACTTGCCGCGTTGATCCAGGAGGCTGAGGCAATTGTCGTAGACCTGCTTGCAGGGGATGACGAGGCATGAAGATCCGAGACATTCGCATCGACGGGTTCGGCCGGTTTTCGGATGCTAAATTTGGGCCACTGGAGCGATCCGTAACCGTACTCGTCGGGCCGAACGAAGCGGGCAAGAGTACATTGCTGGAATTCGTCCGAAGGATGCTTTTCGGATTTCCCCGCAAGAGCGGAAGGGTAAACCCGTATCCGGCGTTGAGCGGGGGGCGATATGGAGGTCGCGTTGCCATCGAAGGTTTGGACGGTCGAATGTACGACTTACACAGAACAACGGGGGGAAGTTTCAGGGGTGACGTGGTCCTGACTGCTGCATCCGGACAGCCCCTCCCCGAAAATGAACTGGCGGCACTGCTCGGGAACCACTCGCGGGACGTCTTCGAACAGGTTTTCGCATTCACGCTCGAGGACCTCTACAGCGACGAGTTGTTGAACGACGAAAATGTCAATAGCCAGATATACAGTGCGGGCATGGGTGTGACATCGCTCCCGGGCGCCGTCAGGTCGATCGAGTCCGACCGCACAGCCATCTTTCTGAGAGGAGGTAGTAGCCAGAAGGTCTACGAAGTCCACAGGAAGATCGAGGAACTGGGCGAAACGCTGCAAAGAGTCAGGAACAACGCTGCGAGATACGGGGAACTGACCGACCGCCGCCGGCAGGTCAAGAGTGAGCTCGAAAAACTCGCTTTCCGGCGACAAGAGATTCAGTCTCGGTATAACTATCAGGTAATGCTTCAGAATGCCTGGGGAGGCTGGATCGACCTGAATTCCGCCGAGGAAGACCTGGCTGATTTACCGGCTATTGACGAATTTCCCGCAGATGGATTGAATCGCCTGGAAGCATTACAGGAGCGCCTGAGGGCCGCCAGGCGGGAATACGAGTCCGCCGAACATCGGGTGTCTAATGCCAAACTGGCAGCTGACGTCAGGATTGAGCACGAGGCCATTCTGGAATTTTCTGCCGAAGTACGCCGTATGCAAAACGGCCGTACCGCGTTCGACGGGTCCGTAAAAGACCTTCCGGAGCGTGAGACCGAACTTGAAGGCCACACGAGAACGCTCGCCGACACCCTGAAAAACCTGGGGCCAGACTGGGACGAACGCCGGTTGGAAGGGTTCGATCTCTCTATAGCGGTCCGCCAGCAGATTTCTGAACAAGGCGACCGATTGCGCATCGCTTCCACCGAACTCGCCGAAGTCAAATCGGCGCTGGACCAGGATAGGGCTGCGTTAGAGGAAGCCATGGACGCGAAGAGCAACGCCAGACGAAGACTCGAGGCCGCGGATAAACCTCGTCTCAATGCAGACCAGATACGACGACACCGCCACCTGGTTCGGACAACAAGGTCGCAGCTCGATGAAATCAGCCGACAGCGACAAAACGTGTTGAATCTAAAGAATCAACTCAAAGGCGTCGAAGGCGTGGGACCAGCGGAAGGGGCGCGTGCCGGCACCAGAACCGTCGCAGCGGTCAGCTTCGTTATTGGAATCGCACTTCTTGTAGCAGGAGTGATTCTGGGAGGAACGGGTGCCTTTATCGGCGCGGCGGCCGGAATTGCGTTGGCAGGCTTAGGCATATACCTGTTCATGTCCGCAAATCCTCAACCGCTACTCGCAGGGGAATCACCTCTCGCCCAACCTATTCGCGAGTCCATTCGCGACGCCGAAAGGGACATAGAGGATCGCCGGCTAAAAATGGAGCAGGATGCTGCCCCCCTTAACCTTGAAGTGATCGATGAATCGTCACTCCTCGCCGCCGAGCAGACGACCGATGAAGAGGAAGATTTGGTGATCGAACGAACGCGACTCACCGAAAAGCTCAAGGCCGCTAAGGAACTCGCAAGACAGAGGCAGGTTCGCACAGACAAAGCTGCCGCTGCCGTCGAGGACGCGGAGGGTAAACTCAAAGCAGCACGGTTCGAATGGCGGGAATGGGCAATGTCTCGCGGCCTGTCGGATACCTTTACGCCTGAGACGGCCGATGTGTTGCAAGGGCAGGTCGAACTTGGTCGGAGCCGGCTCGAAGACGTGAGAAGTTGGCAGCAGCGCATCGAGGCCATCAAGAAAGACATCGACGAGTACATCGTGGCTGTTGAGCCGCTTGCGACCGCTTTCGACGTCCCGTTTGATCGGAAGGACTCACGCATCGTAGCTGCTGCCGCCGACAGGTTGGTCGAGTTAATGGATGAGGTACAGGAAGACGTCCGGAACCGGAAGGACGCGGAGGCTGAACTGGAGGACGCGAAGCGACAATTGAAAGAACGAACGAGCGATCTACGAAAGGCAGAAGAGGAGCTTGAAGAATTGCTCCGTTCGGGAGGCGCCGAGGACGTGGAGATATTTCGCGTGCGTGCAGATCTTTTCGATAGGCGGGCGAAAATGCATGACAATGCCAATGCCGCGCACGACAGGCTTCGCCGCCTCAGCGGGCCTGGCGAACGACTGGAGACGTTAAAATCGGACCTTCAAGAGACGAACCCTGAGTCCATCGCAGACGAGATAGCCAAACTCGAGCATGAGCGGGATTCTACCGATGCTCAGCGTGATATGCGTTCGGCCGAACAGGGCGAAATCCGTAAGGAACTGGATGGGCTCGAAGGTGAGGAGGTGTCGTCACGGCTTCGGATGCAGCGAAACGTGCTCCTGGAGCAGCTCAGGGGCCATGCACGTGACTGGACGCGGCTTACGATCGCCCGGAACCTGCTCGACGAAGCGCGGCGGAAGTTCGAGCGCGACCGGCAGCCTGGAGTCGTGCGTCACGCTCAGGAATTCTTCACCACGATCACCGATGGACGGTATCAGCAGGTCTACGCGCCGCTGGGTGAACAGACGATCACGGTGACGGACGCCGATGGACGCACGAAGCAGCCGTCCGAGCTAAGCCGGGGGACAAGGGAGCAACTGTTCCTCTCGCTCCGGTTCGGGCTGATCCGCGAACTCGGTGAACGAACGGAGCCGCTACCGGTCGTGGTGGACGAGGTCCTGGTCAACTTCGATCCGGACCGCGCGCTTCGGGCCGCCGTCGCCTTCACGGAGCTATCCAAAACCAACCAGGTACTGGTATTCACCTGCCATCCGACGGTTGTCGAACTGTTCAGGAGAGCGGCATGCGATCTGGAAGTCGATGAACCGGAGGAAGTACGGATCAAGTAAGTCTTTGGAATCCGATCCTACCCGTCATACCACCCCGCCTGAAGCGCCCACATCCGCGCGTATTCTCCGCCGCGGGCGATCAGTTCGTCGTGGGACCCTTCTTCCGCGAGCCGCCCCTCCTTGAGTACGAGAATCCGGTCGCACATCCGGGCCGAGCCCAGCCGGTGGGAGACCACAATTGTGGTTCGGCCGCCGGACATGGCAAGAAAGCGCCTGAACACGTCGGCCTCGGCCTTCGGGTCCAGGGAGGCGGTCGGCTCGTCGAGGACGACGAAGTCGCCGTCCCGCATGAATCCCCTGGAGATCGCGACCCGCTGCCACTCCCCGCCTGACAGTTCCGTCGCGCCTTCGAATTCCCTGCCAAGCGGTGTTTCATATCCGTCAGGGAGCCGGCCGGCGACGGCGTCGGCGCCGCCCAGGCGCGCCGCGCGATCGATTTCGCCTGGCTCCCGCATCCGCTCCCAGCGTCCGAAACCAATGTTTTCACCAAGCGTAAAGGCAAAGCGGGTGTAGTCCTGGAAGACCGCCGTGGACCGGTCCCGTAGCCCGTCGCGGTTCACAAGGTTTGCCGGCAGGTCGCCGTAGTCCAATCCGCCCGCGGTAGGACGGTACAGACCCAGCAGGACCTTTACGAGGGTGGTCTTTCCGGAGCCGTTTGCGCCGACCAGGGCGACTCTCTCGCCGGGTCGTATGACCAGGTTGACTTCCGTGAGGGCGTTCCGCTCTGCCTGTGGATAGTGGAAGGCGAGGCCTCTGGTTTCGATCGCCTCAGTCTTGAAAGTGGCTATGTTGACGCCGCCGGACGGCTCTTCAGGACCGAGATCCAGGTAAATGAACAGGTCGGCGATGTTCAACAGTTGGATGGCAAGAAAGCTCATGCGGTTTACGAGGTGGTCGACGCCGGTTCGCGCCTGACGCAGGGCGACCAGCATTGCCGCGAACTGTCCCGCGGACAGCCCGCCCCCAAGGACCGCCCACGCCGACCATCCGACGGCGCCGGCAAATGCCGACAGGCTGACTGCGGACAGGCAGCCACCGGTGGCGTGATGCCTGCGTCTCTGGCGGTACAGGGGATCTGCGACCTGCCAATACAGGTGATCCCACCACCCGGCCAGGACCGACCCGAGACGAAACACCCGTACCTCTTTTGCGTCCTCTCTCTCTGTCAGAATGCGCTCCAGGTATGCGCGCAGACGCTGGGCCTGGGTCTGGCGACGTTCCAGGTAGAACTCGTGCACGTTGTGGTAAAGGCCGGCAAGCGGCGGCGGCAGCGAGACGAGGAGGATTGCCACGAGCAGGTACGGGTCCCAGAACCCGACGACGATGCCAACGGAAACCACCGTCAGCCCTCCGGTCAGGATGCGGTAGATGCCGCCGAGCAGGTTCAGAAAAAAGCCGGGCGTCGCCGCCACCTGCGCGCGCCGCATCAGGTCGTGGAAATCAGCCCGCTCGAAGACATCCAGCCGGAGAGACCTCGACTTTGTCTGCAGCTGCTCGAGAAGCCGGTCCTCCATCTCCTGCTTGAGCCGCTCGAGCAGGATGGTACGCGACCACGTTCGTAGGCCGATTTCGACGAGGGTAACGGACGCCCAGCCCGCGAGCCAGGGCAGCATCGAATTGACAGGAGCCCGCCCCTGATAGACGCCAACACTGTGATCGAACAATTCACGTACGATCCATACCGTCGCGGCCGGCAGCAGGCCGCTCGTGAACTCCAGTGCAAGGGAGAGGACAGACCGCCAGGGATCGATGCGGATCATCCAGACAAGGAACCTGATGAGTGTCCGGAGACCGCGCGGACGCTGCTTGAAAGGATCGTTTTCTACCTGTACCACGAAGCCTGTTCCTCCCACATACCGGCGTAGACGCCCCCTCTGGCCACGAGTTCGTCGTGACAACCCTCCTCCACGATCCGGCCGTGCCCGAGCACGAGGATGCGTTCCGCCATGCGCGCTGAGCCGAGCCGGTGGCTGATCAGCAGGGTGGTTCGCCCGTGGAGGAGTTCTGCGAATTGCCGGTAGAGTTCGGCCTCCGCCATTGGATCGAGGGCTGCGGCCGGTTCGTCGAGAATGAGCAATTCCGGATCGCGGGTGAAGGCGCGGGCGATGGCGACACGCTGCCATTCGCCGCCGGACAGACCCCGTCCGCCGTCCTGGACGTGCCCCATAGGGGTGTCGTAACCCCTGGCAAGGCGTTCCTCGAGTTCGTCAGCGCCGGAACGCCGGGCGGCCGCCGAGACCACAGTCATGTCAGGCTTCAGCCATGTGGGCCAAAGTTCGGCGCCGGGTCCGCTTTCCGGCTCGCAGAGTGTGCCGATGCCGATGGATTGGCCGAGCGTGAATTCGAACCGGGAGAAATCCTGGAAGGCCGCGCTTACGGCTCCGGCCTGGCTGTCGGGGCCCATATCCCGGTAGTCAACGCCATCGGCCGAAACCCGTCCGGTGGTGGGGGCATAGAGACCGAGAAGGATTTTTGCGAGGGTGGACTTACCCGCGCCATTGTCGCCGACGAGCGCGACGCGTTCGCCCGGCGTCAGGCAAAATGTGACGCCGTTCAGCACGGACGGTGCCTCGTCTCCTGCAGCGGACTCCGGGTAGGTGAAGTGGACGTTGTCCACGACCAGACCTTCCTGCAGGGGTCGGGGAAAGGAAGCGGCGTCCGACGTACCGTCCGTCGTTTCGCACTCCGGTATGTTGCCATGCTGCTGATCGAAGAACTCCCGGACATTGCCGACCTCGGCGGAACGAGCCTGCATCTCCCTGGAACTGAAACCGAGACTGCCTCCCGCGCGCAGCATGTCGCCCACACCCTGAAAGAGCGCGACGAATCGCCCAGGCGTGAGAACCCGGTCCCCCAGCAGGAACGCGAGAATGACCGAGACGCCAACCCCCACGGCCACGTGGAGCGCCGTGACCGGTATGCTCACGATGACCTGGCGCTGCCGCTGGTCCAGCAGACGTTCCCGCAGTACCTGGCGCATCCTGCGCCATCGTTCGGTCAATGGTGCGTGCAGGCCGAAGAGCCGCATTTCCTTCTGCTCCGATCGTCCCGTCAGGATTCGGTTCACGTAACCGGCACGGCGCTCCTCCGGCGTCTCGCCGTACGTGAACGACATGAACATCCGGCTCTGTCGTAGTTCCATGCGGACAAGCGGCGCCAGCGCTCCCAGCATGGCAACCGAGATCCATACGGAGACCGGCGCGAACATGGCTGCCACCGAGACGGCCGTGATTGCGGCCTGGGAGAAGTGTAGAGCGTTGAAGAAGAGTCGTCCGGGTTTGCGCCCGGATCGCGCGCGCGTTCCAGACGGTCGTACGTCTCACTTACATCGAAGAATAGCAGGGGCATCCGCGACGATCGTTCCAGAAGGCGGCGGCCAAGAACGTGGGAAAGATTCTGTTCCAGACGCAGGTGAAAGACATCGCGCAGATGCCACATGACATCGTTGGCCGCAAGTTGGATCAGGCCGAATGCAATCAGCCACGGCAGGATATCGTCAAAGCCGGACGGGCCGCCGCCGGCCGCGTCGACCACGGCGTCGACGAGATGTCTGGTAACGTAGATGAGCAGGGCCGGCTGGATTCCAAGCAGGATGTGAATGACGATCAGGCAGAACACGGCCCATCCGGCGTGCGCCCGGATTTGGCTCCAGGTCCAGCGCAAATTGGCGAGAATCGCGCCTGCGCTCTCGCGGCGGTTCCAGTATTCGAGGTCGGATGTCGGCGGCATCGTCCGTTCTCCTCTGCTGACCGTGGGCAACAGTCATCAGGGATTGCAAGGCGAAAGGGGAAGATAAGCCACCCGAAGAGCGAAATCAATCGATAGTATCTATATAAATACATATTTATAAATAATTTATATTCTTGACTTTCGGATCGAATTTTGTTATATTATTATCGTGGGAAATCAAAGAGGGAGTTGGAGGCATTTGCCTCCAACTCCCTCTTTTTCGTCAGTTCGATCAGTCCGTGCTGACCGCCGGGGTCGCCGGTTAGACGTTTCCAGCGTGACTTCGATGCAAAATGCGTACGAGTTTATTAACGCGGTTTGCGTACGCTAAAGCGATGGAATCCCCCCACCGCACCAGCCGTCGCCGGTTTCTTCGACAAGTATGCTTCGACCAGCCATTCCGACAGGCTCATCGAAGGCACCGCAAGCAGGGAAAGTACTCACGGAGCGGCTCTGAGCACGACAGGGGTCAGATAACAGCGGCTAAATGACGTCCCAAAAACTGAATTACGCGTGGTCATTGAGCATGCTTGCATTGAGCGTGTCGAAGTGCACGCGATTCAACAGCCCCTCGACATTTCGACAAGCTCAGCATAAGCAGGGCAAGCGCTCAGGGTCCACAAGCTCAGGGAACGGCTTGGCGTTCGCGACAACCCTCTAGGGGGAGTGATTGGACCGTCAAACTGGCTAAGGCGTTCACTTCCACCCATTTGGTTGTGCCGGTTCCTCACGCAGTCGACCGAAGTCCCTGTCGTTCACGACCGCGCTCCCAGAAATCTCTCAGCGTAAATGTCGAGCACTCTCCGGATCATTCTCTGGTAGGGTACGCCGTTCTCCCGCGCGCTTGACTTGAAGAAATCCACACTCCTCTTGTTTAGACTAAGGGTCACACGTACGGTTTCCTCCTTCAACACAAGCTGGTTGGGTGACGGCAGAAAG
>CAZKDZ010000095.1:0-4970 GCA_964551635.1 uncultured bacterium
GGGCCGGCCGTAGCCCGGATGGGTTTTCTCAACGGGCTGTTACGCCGTCCAGCGCATCACGTCGTCCAGCGGCTTTCGCCTGGGATTGGGGATCTCGCTCGGATACCCTGTATAGAAGAAACCGATGATATACTCCCGATCCCGATCAACGCCGAGCAACTCGTAGGTTCCCTTTTGCATGGTAATGGGACCGGTACTCCACTGCATTCCCACGCCCAGTTCCCATGCCGCGAGCTGCACGTTCTGCATCGCGCAGCAGACCGCCGCATAGTCCTCCCGTCGCTGCTGTTCATCTCCTTCCTGGACGCAGGATACGGCGACGATTGTGGGTTTGGACATAAACTTGTCGTAACCCGCCTGCCACAGCTTCCCGCGGCTCTCGCTGTCTGCATGTTCCGGCGCCTTGCCTTCCTGGATGTCCGCGTATCGTCGCCCCAACGCTTCCTTTGTGCGCTCACCCAGAACGACAAACCGCCACGGCTCCGTGACATGGTGATTCGGCGCCCAAAGGCCGAACTCGAAAATGCGTTTCAGCATCTCGCCGGAGACGGGCCTTGAATTGAACTTGAAGATCGTGCGCCGCGCCTTCAACACATCCAGTACATCCATCCGACCCTCCAGATAAGAACACGCCGGCGCCGCGGATGGCGTTCATCCGGGAGCCGCCGGTGTACGCACAGTCACACACGTTGCCCCAACAACACCTCCGTGACCTTTCGCACCGCCCGGACGGCGGCATTGGCCTCGCCCACCGTATTGTGCTGGGTCAACCGGACCGCGCCAACCCGTTCACCGGAGGTCCTGGCGTTCGGACACGCATCGAGCGGATACGCCTTTTTCTCGAGCCGGCCGGGCCTGTAGCTGTTGAATGCCGCGGGGTTCCTGTGCAGCCTCCGGAAGACCTGCCATTCGATGACGTACTGCTGAGGTTTCGCGAATGCCGGAATGCCTTCCGCCGAGACCATCCGGCAGAACTCCCCCGCGTTTACCCCGAGTACCTCCGGGTCTACCGAAAACATGGCCCACCAGTAACTGGGTTTGGCCCCCGGCGGCTGGGGATGCGGCTTGACGCCCGGCAACCCCGCAATCCCCGAATCGAACCTCTCGCCGAACGCCTGGCGTCTGGCGATCCACCCTGGCACCCGTTTGAGCTGCACCGATGCCAGTGCCGCGTTGACGTCGCTCAGCCGCACGTTCAACGCCGGGAAGGCGGGCGTCGCCGGCGCACCGGGGAACCTCGGATAGCATTTGTCTGAAAACAAATCCGCTGTCTCCGCCAGTTTGCGGCTTCGGGTGAGGAGAAATCCTCCTTCGCCCGACTTCATATGTTTGCTTTCGTTTGTACTCCAGGCGCCCAGTTGTCCGAACGTGCCGAGATACCTGCCCTTGATGGACGCGAGATGCGCCTGCGCGCAGTCTTCGACGACCATCAGTCGACGTTTGCGGGCTACCCTCATGACCGCGGGCATATCCACCGCGTACCCGCCGTTATGAATTGGCATAATTGCCCGGGTGAACGGCGTGACCGCGGCCTCCATCGATGCCACGTCCATCAGGATGCCGTCCGGCTGCACGTCCGCGAATACGGGTATCGCGTTCAGCTGAAAAATCCCCATAATGCTGCCGTAGTCGGTCAGGGGGCTCAATATGACCTCGTCTCCAGCGCCAATACCGGCAGCAGCCAGCGCAACGTGGATGGCCGCACTCCCTGAACTCGTCGGCACGGCATACGGCAACCCGTACAGCTTCTGCAAACCCTCGCGATAGGCCATGACGGCCTTGCCGCGCGCCAGCGGCAGCGCCGGGCCGGAAAGCAGCTTCTCCAGCGCAGCCAGTTCCTCCCTGAAGTGGAACGCTCCCGAACGCCACGGCTTGCGATGTACCGGCCGGCCCCCGTGGACCGCCAGATCGGACTTTCTCGTGCCAGTTGCCAAACCACCCTCCTTGATGATTGTATCTCAATACCGTCCGGGCCGAGCTACAGGTTTCCGGAACCAGCGTACTCTTCCAGCACCTCCCGGTCGATCTCGATGCCGAGCCCCGGGTTCTGTAACACCGGCACCTCGCCGTCCACTGCCTTGATCGGCTCTTTGGCGAGTTGAGTACGCAGCCGGTTTTCGGTCATGTCGAATTCAAACAGAGATGGAAACGGATTCAGCGTGTCCGGCGAGTCGGGCAGGGTTGCCTGCCAGTGTATCGTAGCGGCCAGGCGAATACTGGTTCCCCACATATGCGGCAGCACCCGCACGTGGTTTGCGCTTGCAAGCGCCGCAACCTTCCGGCACTCCGTGAACCCGCCAGCGTCGCTGATGTCCGGCTGCACGATGTCCAGCCCCCGTTCCTGGATCAGGTTGCGGAACGCCCATCTGCCCTGCAGGGCCTCTCCGCCGGCCACCCGCACGCCCAGCGCCTGACGGATCTCGCGATAGCCGGCAACGTCGTCGGTTGAGATCGGTTCCTCGTACCAAAGGAGGTCGTCTTCCAGCAGCCGGCGCCCCACGTGGATCGCCGTGCCGGTATCGTAACCGCAATTGGCATCCACGGCGAGCAGAGTCGAATCGCCGATCGCCCCTCGCACCGCGCCCGTGTTCCTGACGTCGTAGTCCACGCCGAACCCGATCTTCATCTTCACCGCCCGGAACCCCATATCCACGTACGACGCCGCCTCTTCCGACAGCGCCCGGGTCATGTCCGACTCTCGCTGCAGGAACAGCCCGCTGGCGTACGCTGGAATCCGATCCCGGAACGCGCCTCCCAGGAGCCTGTAGACGGGCATCTCGAGAGCCCGGCCCACGATGTCCCACAGCGCGATATCCACCGCGCTCAGCTCCGAAAAACCCACACCGCCCCGCAGATGGAGGTCGTTCCAGATGACTTCGACGTCGAACGGGTCGCAGCCTACGAGTTGCGCGCGCACCGCCGTCTCGTTCAGATACGAGACCCCCTCGCCCCAACCCGTGACGCCCGCGTCGGTGATGACCTCGATCACGCCGGCGGTCCGTGCCGTATTCCAGGCAATCGAGTTCGCGAACGGCTCTTTCAGCGGATACCGGAGATTGTAGACCTTGATGTCGGTGATCTTCATTTTGTTCCACAGACCTGCTTCAAACCGAAGTCCGCCGGCGGCTGTACTCGACCGCCTCGGGGAACCGGGTCGTCAGATGGCTCAGGGCTTCCGCAATTTCACACTCGCAGGCCGAGGCGGCGTAAGGCAGCGTTCCGGTGGCGCGAAATTGCCGTCCGTTCATGGCGTGAAAGTCGCCGCGCCGGTCCATGAACTGTCCCCAATGCCCCATGGTATAGCCGATATTGGGATTCACCACCTCGCTCTCGGCCCAACGGGCCGGAAACAGCGACCGGAATCGGGGTGCTGAATTCATCCAGCTGCTGCAACGAACGATCATGATATCGGGTCGCCGCGTCCGTGAATCCCGGAGCATTCGAATCAGCGAGGCCGCGAAAGGAGTGAACATTTCACTCAGCGGGGATTCGGGCCGGTAGACATTGTCAATATGAATATTCAACCGACCGGAATCCGTATAGTCGTAAGACCAGCATTCGTAGGGTCGTTCTCCCGAGAGACCGTCGCCGGTCGCTCTCAGACGGGCCTCGAGATATGGCCACAGCAATGCCAGGCCCTCCGACTCGAAGGCGTGGGCCGCGGAGCTGCTTTCGTGCCTGCCGTAAAGGCGCTTCAGCCGGACGACGATGCCGGGCCACTCCGGCCCGACGTCGTCACGGGACGGATGGCGTTTCCCGTCGTAGAGCGAGGTGTTCCTGTAAATGTTGACCCGCTTGTTCACCACGTCGGCAAAGGGCTCCGCATCGGCTTTCGACAGGCGCCATACGTACCAGAGGGAAAGTCTCGTGAATTCCTTCACGTAACGACATCGAACACGATCGATGCCAGGCGCCGGATGTTCGGCCTCCACACCACTCTTTGCGCCGGGACGCGACGGAGTTGTCACGATCCTCTGCTCGCAAATGTCAGTTCGGCGACGCCCGACTTGTCCAGTTCGCCCTTGCCGATTTCTATCATGCGGTCGTATTGCCTTTTCGTGGCATCGGCCAGCGGCAGATTCAGCCCGGCATCTCTCGCCAGATCCAGGGCGATGCCCGAATCTTTCGCGGCGTGCGCGCAGGAAAAGTAACACTCGTGGTCCCGCGCCACCATATCCTCCCCGTCCGTTTCAAGTACGCGGGAATTGGCGCCCGTCTGCGAGAAGACCTGCTGCAGCATCTCCAGATCGAGCCCCAGGGCCGCCCCAAGCCCCAGTCCCTCCGCGAGACCTGCCGTATTGATGTTCATGACCATATTGACGAGCGCCTTGACCTGCGCCGCCTGCCCGGCCTCGCCGATGTACTTCAAATCCGTGCTCATCGAGTCCAGAATCGGGCGCACGTCGTCGAAGACTTCCTTCCTGCCGCCGCACATGAGATAGAGTGTGCCTTCACGGGCCTGAGTGATGCTGCTTGCCATACACCCTTCAAGGCTTCTGGCTCCCGCCGCCTCAGCCAGCGCCTGGACGTCGACGTGGACCTGCGGGGCGATGGTTGCGCAATTGATGAAGACCCTGCCGTCCGCGCCGCAAAGCAGGCT
Source organism: uncultured bacterium (assembly GCA_964551635.1). Classification (GTDB taxonomy): domain Bacteria; phylum Latescibacterota; class UBA2968; order UBA2968; genus JAAXHE01. The sequence continues at coordinate 4,601 of CAZKDZ010000095.1, forward strand.
GTCGCCCCCGGTTGAAAATACCGCACGCATCGCTTCATCGTCTGTCACGACGGTAATGATCTGATCCGCGGCCGCAGTCACGCACTCCAGCGATCCGGCCGCCTCACACCCGAGTTCACGCGCGAGTTCGGCAGCGGCATCCGGTCGGACATCGTATACTGATGTTACGACAAATCCGTCGTCCTTCAGATGCCTTGCTATGTTCGCGCCCATACGCCCGACGCCCACCACGCCGATTCTGAAATCAGAAGTCTCCATGTTACCCTCCGGCATACAAAGAAAGAGCGTTCTACTGCCGGCTTCCCTGCACGCGCGGCCAACGGTCGAACGCTCCGTTCGGATCAAGCTAAGAAGCCGTCTTAAAATTCCC
>CAZKDZ010000096.1:0-10136 GCA_964551635.1 uncultured bacterium
GGTGCGGACGCCGGTCCTCCATCGGCATCCTGCCATATGCGCACTGCCTCCGCCTGCACGGGTTCGAAAGCAAGCGCGGTCCTGGATTCCGGATTCGGAATCCGAGCCCTCGCGACGGCAATCCAGGCGCCGTCGATCCTCACCTGAACGACCACCTCCCGGGACGACTCGGGGATGCGACCCCTACCCCAGTATATCTCAATCCGTTCGACCCGGGCCGGACTGGGAAACACGACCGCCGCCCACTGCGGCAGTCGTTCCGCCGCCGAAACCCAGGCCGTGTCGCTCGTGGAGGTTTCTTCACCGGGCGTGACCCCATCGTTGATCCGGGAGGCGTGGTGGTTATACGCGATGCTGCTCACGTACGGTTTGCTGCCGTTGCTGCACAGCGCCAGATTTAACATGACTCGACTCCATACGAGAAATATCGGGTTCGATACGCCGAAAAATCGCAAAAAAGTGGAATCCAGGCCAAGTTTTGTACTGGAGGACAAGCCTTCAGACTTGACATGATAGACGTTTTTATATGATTCTATTGGGGATCACGGCTACCCAGGAACAAAGTGACTTTCCCAGCGACCGGATTTTTGCACGTTCGGTCCCGAGGTGGTCAGGAATCCCTCACCCTGGAGCGAGGGCATCCTGCCCTCGACGGCCAATTCGCGAGGCTCTGGCGCCGTCATCTACAATATTGTATCGGATGCAAAGGAAACAACAGGTCCTTGAGGGGGGTATTGATCGGTCGCGAAACGTTCGAGGGCAGGTTGCCCTCGCTCCGGATACGGGCGGTAAATCGTCCCGTCGGTATCGCGATGTGAAACTAGACAGCAAACGAAACCATCTGCTGAATGGATTCGTGTGAAGGCAGGTTAAATTGCACGAGACGAATTACAGAATCACCGGGTGTCCGTTCTTCAAGCGCCTGATTTTCCTGCTTTGCGCTTATGCGTTGTTCGGTGCGCCTCCCTCGTTTGCGGAAAACAGGCCGAGGGTCGCGCTCGTACTCAGTGGAGGAGGCGCCCGGGGCGGCGCGCATATCGGGGTGCTGCGCGTACTGGAGCGCGAAGGCGTGCCTATAGATATGATCGTGGGGGTAAGTTATGGCGCGCTGGTCGGTGGACTGTACGCCGCGGGATATTCCGTTGACGATCTCCAGCGCGTGATCCTGGAAACCGACTGGTGGGAGATCACCAGCAACAGCCCGGATCGACGCATGTCGAACATGAACCGTAAGGCGATGGCCGATCGTCAGATGCTTGCACTGCACCTGGAAGAGCTGAAACTGAAGTTGCCATATGGCATCTTCGCCGGGCAGAAGATCCATCAATTCCTCAATCAGCTCACCCTTGGCGCAACCTACAGGGCGCGCAACGACTTCAATCGGCTTCCAACGCCGTTTCGGGCAATCGCAACCGACATTCTGTCCGGAGAACAGGTTGTGATCGATAACGGTTCTCTCGGCGCGGCAATCCGGGCGAGCATTTCCGTTCCAGGGGTATTCGCGCCTTTGAGTACGGAACATACCCATCTCGTCGACGGCGGCATCGTCAATAATCTGCCGGTGGACGTCGCATTGGACGCCGGGGCCGATTTTGTCATTGCGGTGGATTGCGCCACCCCCCTGCGTACTCTGAAAGAGGAAATCCAGGACATTATCGACGTCATCGATCAGGCCGTCAGTTTCCGTATCGAAGAAAGAAAAATCGAAAACCGGAAACGCTCCCACGTGTTGATATTGCCCAAACTGGATGACTTCGACGGAGGCGATTTCAATCGATCGTACACATTGATTCCGATTGGTGAAACGGCGGCCGAAGACCAGATGGAGGCGATACGCGATGCATTGCGGACCCTTGGCGTTCCCAAACGCGTCGGAACACCGAGGACATCCAGATTGCCCGTTGAGTTCGATGTCAATTCGTGGGCGGATATTCCTCCGGACGTCGTGATCGACCGGGTCCGGATCGAAGGTGTAAAGCGTTATTCGGAGCGTCAGTTCAAGGTGCGGCTGAAGGAGTTCGTTAACAAACCCATTTCGTTTCGGGACCTGGAACGTGAGTGCGGCCGGCTCCACGCGACCGGACTGTTTCAAACCGTCGATTTCCATGTTACCTGGCATGAAGGACAGACCGAATTGGTTTTTCACGTGCTCGAAAACCCCCCCAGCGAGTTGAAAGTGGGGATTCATTACAACAATGATTACCGGGTCTCTGTGCTGGGCGAGATCGCGCATCAGAGTACACTCGGCCGGATCTCGGAGCTCCACCTTCGCGGCCTGCTGGGCAATCTGAATTTCGCTGAACTGGTCATGATTTTCAGGACCTCAGGACGACTTGGTCTGCTGGGGGACGTTCAGGCATGGGACCAGGACCGCCTGTATTTTCGAGACCGACAGCGAGAAGGCGGTTACGAGGAAAGGCGGATTCGCGCGCGACTCGGTTTGCAGACATTGTTCCACAGCTGGGGCAGTTTCCAGATGGGGTATCAGATGGAACATGCCCGTATCCGCTATGCTGCCCGTTCCATAGGCGATGCGTCCGAATTCCTGCCCGGATTGTGGCTATCCGCGGGGATCGACACGCGAGACGACTCGATGGTGCCAACGAAGGGCATCTTTTTTCAGACCCGCGCCAAATGGATTCACCGGACGTTTTCGCACAGGCAGATTCAGACGCGACTCGCGTTCTTCGCCAGTCCCCAGTCGCGATGGAGCGTGGGACTCTCGTCCTCCGGAGGCTACGTGACACAGCCTGCTCCGGTGTTTGAGTTCTTCCCGTTGGGCGGCGCCGGACACTTCAGCAGCGCGGCGATTCCGGTGGTCGGTCTCAAGCGGGATGAATTGAGAGCTTCCAGGTTCGCATCGGTCGGCGTATCCATCTGGAAACTCGTTAAATTCTGGGAATCCCTGCCTCGCAGCGGGATCGGGGTTTTCTATCAGGGCGGACTATACGATATGAACTCCAATCCGGAGCGGGACTATTCACCAATCCACGGATTCGGAGTTGGGGGCTATGTCAACACGTCGCTTTTGGGACCCATTCGCATTGATATTGTGAGTACGCAGAAAAAGGACATCAAAATCAATGCGGCAATCGGATTCGGATTCTAGTGTTCACGCATTGAGAGTTTTCGGCTCGGAAAGAATGCTTTGGACTTCAACGGCTCCCTGTTATATATTTGCAACGAAATGTTAAAATTCACACGTATTATAGGATTCATATTATGATATTATCGTGATAATTGAGTTAATTATAGTGATAATTTTATGATATTCCACGCGTTGCGGCATTTTTGATTGGTACCGGCGGGAGTTCCGGCACCGCCTGGCCGGCTGCCGCGGTTAACCGGTCGTCCGCCGGAAAAACCTCCGCACAGCTTCAGGTTGCCTGAACCACCCTGAATCGCAGAGGACAGCAATGGTACTTTCCAGATCGAATCTCCCCTATCTCCTGCTCGTGCTCGCCCTTTCCATTCCTGCAGCATCCGCATCTCAGAAGAGTTCATCGGCTCCCGGGTCCAGGATTCACCGGTCCATTCCCCCGCCTGGCGCGAAAACCCATACGGTGATCCCAGGGGAGAGATTTCGCGCCGAGGGATTCAAGCGCTGGTTCTACGGCAGCAATTACAGGGACCTCTGGAACATCCCTATCGAAATTGCGGTTCTGGACCTCGACAGTGTGGGGGGAGGTCTGACGCCGCTTCGCACCGGCGGATTCGGACAGTCCATCTCACTGCACTTTACAGGTAAAGACGGCCGCAGGTACACCGTTCGCTCGCTGGATAAAGACGCGACGAGGAGGGTGCCCGACGAAATCGCGAATACGGTGGTGGGCGACGTCCTTCACGATCTGATCTGTGCGATGCTGCCAACGGGCGCGCTCGTGGTCGATCCGCTGATGGAGGCCGCCGGTATCCTGCATTCCAGGCATACGCTCGTCGTCATACCCGATGACCCCAGACTGGAGGAGTACCGCACACGTTTCGCCGGCCTCATAGGAATGCTTCAGGAGCACCCGTCCGAGGGGAAGGACGATGCGCCCGGCTTCGCGGGCTCACGCAAGGTCAGTGGTACGGATAAACTGATGAAACACCTGGAAAAAAGCCCCTGCAATCGCGTGGATGCCCGTGCTTTTCTGAAAGCGAGGCTGATGGATTTCCTCGTCAACGACAAGGACCGCCATTACGGCCAGTGGAGATGGGCGCGGTTTCCCGATGGCGACTGTTACACCTGGCTTCCGATCCCGGAGGACCGCGACCAGGCCTTCATCCATTTCGAAGGGGCCGCCATGGCGATTGCGCGACGGCGCTTTCCAATACAGATCAAGTTCAAGGAGACGTATCCCAACCTGACCGGCCTGACGATGACCGGATGGGAAATAGATCGTGAACTCCTGGCCGAACTCGATAAGGCCGCCTGGGATTCGGTCGTATCGATGTTTCGCAAGGAACTCCCGGACCAGGTGATCGAGAACGCCGTACGAAGGCTGCCTCCGCCGTATTACAAGATGGTTGGCGAGTCGCTGGCACGGGCGCTCAAATCGAGACGCGACGCATTGCCTGAATTCGCCGGCAGATACTATCAACTGATAAACCGCGAGGCCGAAATCAAGACGACCGACAAGGACGAGTACGTCCGCGGTGAACATCTGCCCAACGGCGACCTCCAGGTACGTATCGGTCTGATGAAAGGCGGTGACGGGGAAAGGAAGGCGCCTTACTTCCAGCGCACCTACCGTCACGAAGAAACCCGGGAGGTCCGAATACACCTTCGGGGGGGAGATGACAACGCGGAAATATCGGGCGCAAAGGGACGGATCGTCGTTCGCGTCGATGGGGGCGGCGGGGATGACACGCTGAAGAATCTGTCCCTCGCCGGCGCCTCGAATACCAGGTTTTACGATTCTCGCGGGAAGAACCGGTTCATTACAGGCGAGGGAGCGGGCATCGAGGAGCGTTCTTACCAGCGGCCTCATGGAACCCATACGCCGAATGCCAGGTATGCATTGGATTGGGGCAAGCGAACCGGGAGTCTGCCGATTTTCATGGTCAATGCGGATCTGACCGTGTACCTGGGAGTCCTTCACAGCCGCCAGTATTTCGGTTATCGGAAAGACCCTTTCTCTTCCCAACACACATATGTAGCCGGGCTGGCGGGGATAGACGGATTCGAGAGCCTCAGGCCCTTCTGTTCATATACCGGCTTCATTCGCCGACCCTTGCGTGACTTCGACGCGAGCGTCCAGGTTGATTTCTCAGGAATACGGTCGCAGCGGTTCAACGGATTAGGCAACGGTACTGAGATTCGAGGACCATCTTCCTTCTATAAGGTAACCCGGTATTCCTTCATTTTCGCACCGGCGCTGGAGTACCGTGGAGCGGACTACATGGAAGAAATGTCCGGTTTCACTCTGGCTTCGCTCCGGTCGAGATTGAATATCGACTTCGGACCGGTCATCAGGTATTCCAATACGCCGTCCGGTTCCAACAAGGGGACTTTCATCGGTTCGCTCGAAGGCCATCTGTACGGAATGGGATCCTTCGGACAAATCGGCGCGCAGGGCGAAATCACGTTCGACACGCGAAATAACCCGGGGTACTCCACCCGCGGAGTCAGGATCAGGGTTGGTGGCGCAATCTACCCGGAAATGTGGACCGTGGATTCCACCTTTGGCAGCTTGAATGCAGAAGCCAACGCTTACCTGACTCCACGAATTCCGACGAGTCCCACACTCGCGTTGAGATGCGGCGCCAAGAAGGTCTGGGGATCCTTTCCGTTTTTCGAAAGCGCCTTTCTGGGCGGGACCGGCTTTGTGGGCACCGGTATATCCGGCGGCAATCTGCGTGGATACCGAAAAAACCGGTTCGCCGGAGATACATCGCTGTATGGAAACTCAGAGCTTCGGCTGGTTCTCGCGAAAATAAACCTTTTCGTGGCGGGAGAGATGGGGCTGTTCGGCACGGCCGACGCCGGACGGGTGTATTACAACGGAGACCCCGCGAGCGCGGACAAATGGCACACAAGTATCGGGGGTGGATTCTGGGTGTCCTTCCTCCAGCGCAGGCATACGTTGAGCGCGGCTGTCGTGAAAGGCGACGATCTGGCGGGAGTCTATCTGCGCAGCGGTTTCATGTTCTAGCTGGCTGCCCGGGGACAACAACGCTGTACCAACGCCATCCAGTTTTGGCAGTGTATTCAATGAGAACAGTGTATATTGGTTTCCGGAAATATTACCTGGGCTTCGATCATCCGCGTACATCTCCATCCGGGATGTCTGACTAGCCAGTGAAGGAGTATGCTGTGTCCAACAACATCATCGTGCGCCTGGCCATATACTATATCGCCTGGCTTGTCGTTCTCAACACGATATTTCATGTATTCCCCGAGATCCTCCATTACGTAGCCGAAGAGCGGGAGCGCATTTTCGTAGGAAAGTCACTGGGATCCGGCGCGGATTCCGCAATTCCGCTGGGAAACATCAAGGAAGGAATAAACCGTCTTCTCGATCCGGCACACACGATTCCGGTTGTGGTCGCTTTAATACTTTCCTTCGGGGTTACCCTCCCGATCACATGGGTCTATGCCTGGACGCGGCCATCCAAAAAATACAGCCAGGCCTTTGCACACACGCTGCTGGTGATGCCGGTCGCGATATCGCTGGTCGTCTTCCTGGTCAAGGGCAGCCTTGCCCTGGCGTTCAGCCTGGCGGGAATCGTTGCCGCCGTCAGTTTCCGGATTTCGCTCCGGGAAACGATGGATGCCGTCTACATGTTTATGGTAATCGGGATCGGGCTGGCCGCCGGCACACAGTTGACGACAGTGGCGTTCATCGCATCGCTGGCTTTTGTCGTCATAACGCTGGGGGTGTGGAAGACCGACTACGGAGCACAGCCTCCTCTACTCTCCGGATGGAAGCTGGTCTCACGCAGAAAGTCGGTGGACACCTCCGATTCAGAGAATGAGCCCCCCGGGGATCTCTCCGATTGCAGAATAGCCGTGCATGCAACGACCGTCGACGCGGCGCAGAAGGCGGCGGGCCCGGCACTCGAGTCCGTCGGCGCAAAGTGGAACGTCGCGGAAGCAATCGAGAATCCGGATGGAACCGTCGTCGTCGCATATGACGTCTCTTCGAAACAATCCGTCGATCCGCCCCTTCTTGTCCGGGAGATAGAGAGGCGAGGAAAAAAGCGAATCAAGGACGTAGAGCTGACCGAAGGCGATACAGACCAGAGCGTGTAACGATCGATCCAGATCCCGTCACGCGAACTGGCGGTTCGCGGCCGTTGCGAATCGGCGAAATCGAAAATGACAATCCACAGTACCAAATCTCCGCATCGCCGACTTGTACCCGCCATTCTTCTCTGCATGCTCTCGACGGGATCAGGAGAAGATGCATCCGCTCAATTCAGCGGCGGGCGTTCCGGCGCGGACCCGGGCATTTCCGGCAGCCGGTCTCCGGCGGATGCAGTTGCGGCGCCGGAACAGAGAATTTCTCTCGAGAACTATACGCTGGATCCCGAGACCGCGACGCACTGGAAACTCCCCAGAGAACTCGAAGAGGTCTCCGGTCTGGCAATGACGGGAGACAATCGTCTCCTTGCGCACAACGACGAACGGGCGATCGTTTACGAGATCGACTATCGGCAAGGATCAATTGTAAAGGCGTTTCAGCTTTCAGACACGGATTACCCGGCTGCCGGTGATTTCGAGGGCATCGCCGCAACTGAAGACGGGATCTTCCTCGTCACAAGCAACGGGCGGCTGTTCGAGTGCCGAGAGGGAAATGCCGGCGAGTCCGTACTCTTCAATGTCTACACAACGGGGGCGGGCAGAGATTGCGAAATCGAGGGGCTGGCGTATGACCGTACCCGTCGACAACTCATACTGATGTGCAAGGAAGCCCGCAATCTGGACATGGAAGGGCAGTTGGCGCTGCGCCGCTGGTCAATCGACCAGAGACAGCTCGATAAAGATCCATGGACCGTAATTGCGGTTGAGGATTTCTCGCGACATATCAAAGGAAGAAAATTCAACCCCTCGGGAATCGAGCGGCATCCGGTAACGGGAAATTATTTTATCGTAGCTGCCCGGCAGGGGGCCGTCGCGGAAATGACGCCTGGCGGGAAGGTCATTGCCGTCAGGAAACTGCCTGCAAAATGGCATCGGCAGACCGAAGGCATTGCCTTTGCCGCAGACGGCACGCTGATCGTTGCCGACGAAGGCGCGGGCAGGAAGGGAAGACTGACCCTTTACCCGGTTTCCGCTCGTTCAAATTAACAGAAGACCTGCCCGCTTCGAAGTTGGGCAAAAAGAAAAGCCCGGAGAACATCCCGGGCTCTTTTGTTTTTCGGGTGACATCTTCCTGCTAGGCCGATATCGACCTGCGATCCAGATATGAACGCGTAATGCCGATGATCAGCCTGATATCCTCCCTCGCTTCGGCCGCAGGGGTACGGCACGCTTCCTGTCCAGTGATACACGCGTGGAAATGACGCAATTCGCGCACGAAGGGGCTCTCCCACGCCACCGCCGGCCGGCGGGTGGACGTCTCACCGGCCTCGTCGATCTCGTGAAGTACAACGGTGGACAGGATACCGCGTGCGAATCCGGTCGGATACGAAACCAGTACGCGCCTGTCGCAGCCGTACACTTCCAGCGTCTCCCTGAAATCCCATAGTTCCGGCAGGTCGACCCAGGACGCGACGCAGCGCGCGCCGTTGCTGTATGACAACACGGTTGAAATCGCCCTGCCCTCGTTCCATACCTCCGTGCTGACGACCGACTCCGGCATCCCCAGCATCGTGCGAAGACAGTAGAGATCGTGGATCATGCTGCCCGAAAGCGTATGAAACGCGCGGACCGCGTCTTCAGGCGCCTCGCCGATCGCTTCCAGAACCGCCGCCGTCCGTGCTGCGTGCGTCTGAGCCGCGGGGCCCGGCGGCAGATCGTCGAACCGTTTCAATCTGAACTGGCGCAGATGAAGCCGGTTGTCCGGATGCAGATGATTCACCTGAACGAAACGAATGTCGTCCATTTCGTCCACTTCGGCTTTCGCGGTCTCGAACGCCGGATCGTACACCTTCATATATCCGGCCTGTGCAACCACGCCGGCCCTCCCTGCGGCGCCGGCGATCGCATCCGCCTCCCGGAGCGAATAGCAGACCGGCTTTTCGATGAACACGTGCTTGCCCGCGTCCAGCGCGGCCACGGCAGCATCGGTCTTCGGGTCTGAATGGCAGAGGAGCACCGCCTCCACGTCGTCCGAACTGACGAGCCGGCGAAAATCCGTCACCCACGCCGGCACGTGGAAGGTCTTCGCGGCCCAGCGGGCCAATCCGGGCGACAGGTCGCATACGGTCGTGACCTCGAACTCCGCGGTCAGCCCCGCCAGATTCGGCAGGTGCTGTACCTGTGCTATCGCTCCGCATCCAACCACGCCCAACTTGACGGGAGCCATCGCGTCTATCCTTTCTTACCGTCCGGCATCCTTTCAACCCGGTCCGCCAGCGCGTTCCATCCGTCCGCAAGGTCGTACGCCTGTCGGAACACCCTGTAAAGCGCCCCCCATACGGCCTCACGCGCTTCAACAGCGTCATCTCTGCTGTGGCCCCTTAACCGGTCCGCCGTCGCCTCATGTACGCCCGCGAGAGCCGCCGCATCCCGCGCCAGGGCCCGTGAAGCTTCCAGGCAGGCGTCGACGATCTCCGCCATCGGCGCCGTATCGTCCGGCGCCACGTCGTACGAACGCGACGGCGCGAACCGGGTCGGCATCCGTTCGCCGTCCGCGGTTCTCCCCGTATGCGTGGGCTGGACGTGCGGGGTGACGGACAGGTACATCGTCATCGGCTCATCTCCCACGGTACGCACCGAGTGGATCTCATCCGCCAGCGCAATGCACAGTTGCCCGGGGCCCACCTCCCGGACGCCGCCGTCGATGGTAAACTCGGCACGGCCGGCGAGCACGAGAAAAATCTCGTGGCCCAGATCGTGGCTGTGCAGGTCCGCGGATGCACCCGGCTCCATCCGCAGAAAACGGGATCGGATCCAGGGCGTGACGAGCATGTTACAAATGTCGCTGCGATAGTCGTACACCTGAAAACTCACAACATCCTCCCAGTGTTCTGTCCCGTCGCTCGAA
>CAZKDZ010000097.1:0-11330 GCA_964551635.1 uncultured bacterium
TGCCCACCCGCCCTCACGACCAAACTCCACGGAGACCTTGTTACCGCTGTAGCTCTCGCCTCCCGCGGCGTTGAAGGCCGCGATGGCCCGCTCACCGCTGAAGTATGTATCCCCCTCCAGGTCATGGAGCAGATCCAAATCCGCCCAGATAGGCCCAAAACCAAGAACGTGGGCTATCTCGTGGAGCATCAGGTCCCGCACAAGGCGCTCCTCTATCCACACCGGCTCCGACTGTTGCTTTCGGGCAAGGAAGGACTCATCAATCCAGACCTGCCCCAGGGCCGGCAGGCCTATCGGGTCGCCCGATCGCGTATAATCCGGCCTAGCTCGTCCTGCGGGTCCCCCAAGGGCAGTCTTGTGGATGAAGATCCGCAGATCGTCCACAGTATCTTCAACGGAAGCACTGACGCTACCGGTATCGTCGACAAAAACAAAGTGATTTGTCGAAAAATCCACGTCCGGCAGACCCTCTGTAATGATGGTCTCCCAGCGTCTGGCCGCTTGCTGCATCACGTCCCGGCGCGCATCGGTGAAGTCGCCATCGAAGACGAGTTCGATATTGAAGGGGTCACCCCCGGAAGGGACGACTCGAACGTAGGCGCCGTCGGAGCAGTTGTTATCAGTATTGGTTTCACCGGGGATGTCATCGACGCACGCGCCGTAGTAGTACGTGCCGGGGCTGGAAGGCGCAGTTACATTGATTGCCTGTCGGCTTGTTCCGGAGGCGGCAAGTCGGGTTCCGGGTCCGCTGACGCGGCCGTCGAAACCCGCGAGGCTGCCGACGGTGCCGGCGCCGACTGGCGCGTCGGTGGCGTCGATGACCGCGTCGTCCGAGCGATAGTAGCGCAGCGTGGTTGAACCGGCTGCTTCAGGGCCCTGGTTTCTCACCGTCGCATGAAGCGTGAACGATTGCCCCGCCAGGGGAACGCTCGTGCTGGCCCAGGTCAATCCGACGGCCAGGTCCGGAACCCCGACGTTCATCGGCACCGACTCCGAGCAGTTGTTGTTCGTATCGCTCTCGCCGGGGACGGGTTCGACGCAGGCGCCGTAATAGTATGTGCCCGGACTCGAGGGAGCCGTCATGGGATAAGAAACGTAAGAGCGGGCAGAATCAATATCGAGGGAGTATATCGGATACCCGCCGTGTTCCGCGTCGGAGACGTCGATGGTCGCATCGTCCGAGCGGTAGAAGACCACCCGGGGATTGGCGGCCAGGTCCGTTCCTATGTTTCGCACCCACACCTTCACCGTGAACTCACCCGGCCTCGATCTCGAATCGAGGATTGAAGGGGCTATGACAATCAGGTCCGGGCTGCCGCCCTCGTCGGCCTTTACAGTCACGGGTACGCCGACCGAGCAGTTGTTCTCCAAATTGGTCTCGCCAATCGTTGGTTCGACGCACGTTCCGTAGTAGTACGTGCCTGCCACGACTGGAACCTGGAAATGAAGCGTCGTTATATACCTTTTCCCGGCAGGCAAGTTGATAGTGAAACCGCGGAGGGTTATGTCGTCGTTGGCGTCGATGGTTGCGTCACGGGAAACGTAGTCACGCGCCATGGTTGGGGCCGCTGGACCGGATCCTATGTTCTCAAACACCGTTTCCATAGTAGTCCCGCCCCCACGGTTCACGATCGGATGAGTGATATGTGGAGGATGAACCGTCAGATCAGGAGTCCCCCCCATGCTGCCCTCGACCGTGACGGGTACACCGGTGGAACAATTGCCGAAAGAATTGTCCCAGGGAAAGACGCAGACCCCATAGTAGTATGTGCCGCCATACGGCGGCGCGAGCCAATCAAGCGACACCGTCTGAGTGGCCGAGGCTTCTAATTGCCTCACGGAGAATGCCTCGTTGTAGATAAACGCGTCGGTGCTGTCGATCGTGGCGTCGGTCGATCGGAAGAAGTCCAGACCCGCACCCCTTGCATCACTCCCGGGGTTGCGCACCGTCGTCACCAGAGTGAAGGTTTGCCCCACTGTCAGGCTATTGTCGCTGACCTCAAACGACTGAATCGTCAGCCAACGGTCTGTTCCTCCTGTTCCGCCGTCCCCGTGTGAGCCACCGGTTTCGGACGAAGCCGCCGCTCTCCCAAAGTTCTCCGCCAGGATCAAAAAGTCAGTAAACCCGATCGCCCCATCGCCATTCAGGTCGTACTGCGCGTCGTATCCGTCATCGCCCTGACCCAGGCCGAACTTCACCGCAAACTTCAGGAAATCGCCGAAGCCTATCGTGCCATCGCCGTCGAAGTCGGGGATGGGCTCGGTATCGTCTACGTTGGCGTCGACGGAGATCGCCTGGGACGTCGCTCCTCCGTCGTCTGAACCGGCGCCAATTGCGGCGAGGAACACGAATGCCGTCAGCGTAAATGCGGCGATTCCCATGATACTTCTCAAGAGAGTAATCATCCACGACCTCCTTCTTCGTCCATTCGGTTTCTGCCGTTGATTGAAGCGTCGAAGCGAATTCGACGATGAGCCCGAGCAGCGTTGAGACCTTTCCACTGTAGCGTTTTGCGACACCAGGCGCACACGGCTGCGCCAATGCCGACTGCGGCGGCGATCACTGTCCGACAGCGGCTGCCGTAACGGTCGGAGGCCGCGGGGCCGGGCGACGCCATCGTTCCGGAGCGAGCAGCCGGCGCCGTGTCCGGCAACCCCGCGGCCGTTTACGGTACAGCTCGGGCTGAGACGTGAAGCGGTTGGGCACCCTCTGACATCCTCAGTCGTGAACCTTGACTCGTAATTCTTCGTGAACGTCAATTCGAATAAGTGCCAGTTAGTGAAGGCGATTAGACTGCGGATTACCAGGAAATACCAGGTCACTGGCGGTAAGGGGAAGAAACGTCCTTCTATACGTCGATAACGCCCCTTTTCGGGGGGTTCTATCGCGTCGCCGCGTTGTTGGTTTTTCGGATTGAGGTTGAATGGGCCTCAAAACGCACAAAGGATACAGAAGGCATTGAAACGAAACGGCATGTGCAGCAACGACTCGATCCGGTGAACGTCCTGGTCGCACTCCTCGGACGGGTCGGGTTGCTCGTACAAGATGACATCCAAGGGTGTGCCGCGCATTGCGCCATGTCCTTGAATCATCCCAACGGATCCGCCAACCGTCAAACTCGACGAATCCCGTTCGTGCCCACGCAGAAGACGCGACGAACAACACCTGGACGACAGCGTACTCCACCCAGTGCAATGTCATTCTCCCACTCGATCTCGCGGTCCTGGACCTTGCTTCCTGGGCCCATCCTCCAACGAACCGGTTTCCGCTTGGCCTGGCGTGGCAGCGTCGACGTCGCGATGGCGTCGTGGAACGCCAGCAGCGTCAAGTCCGTCGTTATAAACGCGACGAATGTGGCGACAGATTTTCCACGGCAACGGCAGGATTCCGGCGACCCCGACAAATAGCAACAGCGAACCGTCGCCATCGACTAGAAGAATTAACAATGATATCCCGCCGGCCAAAGCCAATGGAAAGGCGGCCAACCAGCCCAACCAACCCTCGCTCACCGAGAACATCCACAGGATGATCAGCAGCGTAAGAACCAGACCCTTCCCACCAACCTCCCTGGGCGAGAAGACATCGCAACCTACCAATGCCAGTAGCGTCAGGGCGGCAACGCAAATCATGGCTTTCCGGAACGTCAACATTCGAACCTCTCTTTGAGGTCAATCCGCTACGTGAATGGTCCAACTGTTGCTGCCACTGTTTTTCGTGGCATGAAAATTCCACCGTACGCCGTTTATGTTGGCGCCTCTGGCGTCTATACCGGTACCGGCGCTGAAGAACGCGATGGAACCCCTTCCGGAACTGGATACAGAGAAGGTATTGCCCTTGTAGGTACAGGTTTCGCCAGGATTCACGACCAACCCGGCCCTGCAAGCGCCGCCACTTCCTCCGCCGCCCCCGCTGACGGTGACGTCCACGGCGTCAGAGCAGTTGTTGTCGGTATCGCTCTCGTCGCTGACGTCGTCAACGCATGCGCCGTAGTAGTAGGTCCCGGCGTCCGACGGCGCGTTCAGGCTGATCGATTCGGCGCTCGTGCCCCCCGGAGACAGGCTGCTCACGGCGTCCGTGCCCACTTCCGTGTCATTTGTCGAGATCGTTGCGTTGGACGAGCGGTAGTACCGCAAGGTTGTTGACGCGGACGACGCGTTGCCCTGATTGCGAACCGTGGCGCTCAGCGTGAACGACTGTCCGGTTGTCAGCGTGTTGTCGTCGACCGAGGGTGGCTCGACGATCAGGTCCGGACTGCTTCCGCTACCACCGCCTCCTCCGCCATTGCCCCCCGAGTCGCCGCTATACACATACACCTTGTCATCGCTCGAGTCGACAACGTAAAACATCTCGTTTGCGTAGGCGATCCCCCGGGGCGCATCGTTATCGTCATGCAGATCGAACTCGGCCGCCACATCCCGTTGCCCGGAGGCCCGGTACGCATACACCCTGTCATAGAACCCATCGGGGACGAAGAAGCGGCCGTTGGCGTAGGCGATCCCCCTGGGCCAATCGTTATCGTCATGTAGATCGAACTCGGCCGCCACATCCCGTTGCCCGGAGGCCCGGTACGCATACACCCTGTAATTGTACTCGTCGGGGACGAAGAAGCGGCCGTTGGCGTAGGCGATCCCCGTCGACCAAGGGTTATCGTAATGTAGATCGAACTCGGCCGCCACATCCCGCTGCCCGGAGGCCCGGTACGCATACATCCATTTCCTGTCGGGGACGAAGAAGCGGCCGTTGGCGTAGGCGATCCCCTGGGGGCTTTGGTTATCGTCATGCAAATTGAAACTCTCTTGCGAGGTGTAAGTAGGCGGCGTTGTCCCGGCACCGCCGGAGGGCGGAACCTCACTACCAAAGGCGCCGGCAAAGATCAGAAAGTCAGAAAGGGCGACGGCGCCGTCTCCATCCAGATCGAAACGCGCTTCATACCGCGCATCGCCCTGGCTTGATCCGAAGCTGCCCGCGAATGCCAGAAAGTCTGAAAGGGAGACCGTGCCGTCGCCGTCGAAGTCCGGCGACGCTGAGCCCGCAGCGTTGAACGTGATTACACTGCCGGTCGTGAGTTCATCGGACGACGTGGCGCTCTCTGCAACCGTGACCTTCTCGATGCCGATGGTAAACTCTCTTCCCGTGACGTCTGCAGCCGTCTCAAACTCCGCGCGCGCCAGGAACCCGGATCGCGCCAGCGTGACAGGCGCCGTCGAGGCGAGGTTGACGCCGACCGATCCCTCCGGAATCGAAAGGCCGAAGGCGCTGTTTTCAGCCTTGACGAAGGTCACGAGAGAGGGATCGAAGTCGAACCGGATGACAACGCCGCGCAGGGCCGTCGTGACCCCCGTGGCGAATACCTCGATGGCAATTATCGTGCCGCGTCCCTGCACGGCGCCCGCGGTCACGCCGTCGTCCCTCTGGTTGCCTGCGCCGCCGTCGGCGATCAGGTCCAGCGTCAGGACCGCGTTTGCATTGTTGCCCAGGGCGACCTTCGCGGCCCATTCGGGCGACGGGCCATGGGGCGCGTCGTACTCCGCACCGGTTTCCGACTCGTCGCCGGCGTACGGGTAGCGCGTCGGGCCCGTGATTGCATCGGGCGCTGAAAATTGTGCATCCGGAAACGCCCGGAAGGGAAATTCGCCAGACCCGATCGCGCCGTCGCGTTCGAATTCGGGAGAGGACGCCGTCTCGTTGACGTTAGTGGGGACCGCGTGAGACGTTGCACGACTTTCGTCCGAACCGGCGCCGATAGAGGCGCGGAACGCCATAGGCAGCAGCGCAATGGCGGAAATGCAAATCATGGCTTTCCGGAAAGCCAACATTCGAACCTCCCTTTGTTGTCTCGACGTTTCTCCCGGGGCGCCTCGGCCTCAATTCGCAGAAAGAAAACGGCTGTATTGGCCACAACAAGTACAAGAGCCACAGAGGGCATCGGTGCCAAGAAACGTGTGTGGTGTCGCCCTGATCCTGCTCTTGTCACCCGGGAAACGACGAATCAAGGTTAAAATGACGATGAGCCCGAGCAGCGTTGAGACCTGTTCACCGCACTGACGAGCGTCACTCCGTTGGAAGTGACCGCGACCCCGAAATCCTGGCCGCTTTCACACCTGGTCCTTTCGTCGCTGCTGAGATTGAGTTGTGAACATGCTGACCTGTAGGCCGCCGTAAGCGCTTCCTGTTGCGTCCCACCCTCGCCGGTTCCCTGCCCGGTTCCCGATGGAGAACTGAGATTACCTATCCTCGACGGTACGAGCGTCAATGTTACTTCACATTGATATGAACCCGATCCGGCGCCGTTATCCTTGCCGCAGGCGTACGCGAAGTGCATAACCAACAGGCTGATTCCCACCACAAACGCCAATCGGGACTCTACCGTCAGACTCTTGGCCATCTTGTATAGACGTTGCATCGAATCCTCCTATGCTTGTCCAGTTGGTTTAATGCGCGTCGACGACAGCGCGTGTCCAGATATACGACGTTGACGTCATAACCGGACAACGCGTCACCATTCTTGACACCATACACGAATTCCCCCGCGTCGAGGCAGTCTCCACGGGGACCCGCCCCGCGGACTTCGCCTCGCCGCCGGTTCGAAGACGGGGCTTCCAACGGAACGGACGAAGTGTCGCAATTCGCGACGATGGGGTGCTCAGAGAGGCCGGATCAGTATGTCGCAGATTGCAACATCACTGTGGCATTTTGCGACACCATACGCACACCGCTACGTCAATGCGGACGGGCGCTGCCGTCATCATCCGAACGGGGCCTGCCCGAATGGTCAGGGCCGCGGGGCCGGGCGACGCCATCGTTCCGGAGCGAGCAACTGGCGCCGAACCCGGCAAACCCGCGGCCCGGTTCCTCCGTTCCACCCACGCATCAAGGCACGGCGGTGATTCGGTAATCGCTGCCGACGCGGGTGCCCTGCAATCCGTTCAGGTTGAAAGACGCGCTGCAAAACCTGCCCGTACCGAACGCCGTAAAGTTGTAACAGCCCCCGCCGAGATTTCTAAAGGCCGCGCTGCCAACGGTACA
Organism: uncultured bacterium; assembly: GCA_964551635.1. Lineage (GTDB taxonomy): Bacteria > Latescibacterota > UBA2968 > UBA2968 > JAAXHE01. The sequence continues at coordinate 7,028 of CAZKDZ010000097.1, forward strand.
GCTCTGGTTGGGACGCACGACCAGCCCGACGCGGCACGCACCCAGGTCGGAGCCGCCGGTACTGCCGCTGCTCACGGCGACCTCCGCGGCGGTCGAGCAGTTGTTGTCGGTATTGCTCTCGCCGCTGACGCCGTCGACGCAGGCGCCGTAGTAATAGGTCCCGGCGTCCGACGGGGCGTTCAGGCTGATCGATTCTGCGCTTCTACCTCCCGCCGACAGGCTGCCCACGCGATCCGTACCCACTTCCGTGTCATTTGTCGAGATCGTTGCGTTGGACGAGCGATAGTACCGCAAGGTCGTGGCCGTGGCCGACGCGTTGCCCCGGTTGCGCACCGTGGCGCTAAGTGTAAACGACTGCCCGGTCGTCAGCGTGTTGTCGTCCACCGAGGGTGACTCCACGATCAGATCGGGACTACTTCCGCTACCACCGCCCCCGCCCCCGCCTGTTCCACTTGCCGCCGTAGTGCCCTCGGCGATGGGCGACCAGGGATCTGCAGAGCCGGTTTCGCAGGAAGACGAGTTTCTATACCGGTAGCGCATTTCGTAGGTCGTATTCGACTTCAGCGCCCCGTAGAACCACGTGGTGGCATAGCCAATAAAGACATTGTCGCCCCGGTTCGTGAACGTCGTACAGAATTCTTCCCATTCTCCCTGTGGCGCCTTTGTCCGTAGTTCGAGATCATAGGCTCTCGTTTCTCCGGCACGCCACGTATCCAGAAATCTGAAGTAGAGCGTATCGGGTGTCGCTCGCGTAAAAACCGGAGTGGAGAGATCATTCGCCCGCCAGGCTTCTGCGTCCCCCGAGGTCCCATCGTCGCACGTGTAACCTACCGTGCCCGTGGCCTCCGTCGTAAACGTCATTTCAAGTGTGCACTTGCCCCCGAACAGCTCCGAATCGTCGTAGATCTGCGTGAGATTGCCGGTATTCGGACCCGTGTTCGTGTAGGTATAGCGTCCCTCGCGCCTGCCGAAGCCTTCAGTAAACCGGCCGGCAGACACGATGTCCAGAAAGTAGGACTCCGCCAGAATCCGCTTGCCAACGGCCAGGCGGTCGAAGGCATTCTGGTCTGCGGGAGCAGAGCCGGAAGGCGTCCCGCCGCCGCCGGAGGGCGGGACCTCACTGCCGAAGGCGCCGGCGAAGATCAGAAAATCCGCGAAGGCGACGGATCCATCGCCATCCAGATCGAAGCGGGCTTCATACCGCGCATCGCCCTGGCTTGAACCGAAACCGCCCGCGAATGCCAGGAAATCCGGAAATCCGACGGTCCCGTCACCGTCGAAGTCCGGCGACGCGGAGCCCGCGGCGTTAAACGTGATGACGCTGCCGGTCGTGAGTTCATCGGACGACGTGGCGCTTTCAGTAATCGTGACCTTCTCGACGCCGATGGTAAACTCCCTGCCCGTGACGTCTGCAGCCGTCTCAAACTCCGCGCGCGCCAGGAACCCCGATGACGCAAGCGTGACGGGCGAGGTCGATGCGAGGTTGACGCCGACCGACCCCTCCGGAATCGAAAGGTCGAAGGCGCTTTTTTCAGATTTGACGTAGGTCACTAGAGAGGCGTCAAAGTCGAACCTGATGCTCGCGCCGCGCAGGGACGTCGTGACCCCCGTGGCGAATACCTCGATGGCGATTATCGTGCCGCGTCCCTGCACGGCGCCCGCGGTCACGCCGTCGTCCCTCTGGTTGCCTGCGCCGCCGTCGGCGATCAGGTCCAGCGACAGGACCGCGTTTGCATTGTTGCCCAGGGCGATTTTCGCGCCGTGCTCCGACAGCGTGCCCTTGACGGTGTCACCATCCCCGCCGGCAACCAACTCACCGCCGGCTATCAGGTCGAGAGACGAAAACCCGTCTTCGCTGTACGCGACGAGAACTGCACCTGTTAACACGAAGAGGCCAACAACCACAATCACCGACAGGCGAAATACAGAGTTCATAACAGATCCTCACTTGAGATCCTCACTTGAATTCATACCTTCCAACAAGCCGGCTGCGTGGTCAGTCACCGAAACAAGCCTCTCTTGTACGGCTGACGCACCGCCGATGCCTTTCACAATGCTACATTTCTGCGCAACCGCCAGATGGCGGCATTCGCGGCGTGATCTACTTCAACAAAAGCATCCTCCTGGTCGCTGAGAAACTGCCCGCCAGTATCCGATACAGATAGACGCCGCTGGCGACGCGTCGGCCCAGCGCGTCCGTTCCGTCCCACGTCGCTGTAAACGTCCCGGGGTTCATGCGTTCGTTCACCAGTACGCGCACCTCCTGGCCGATCAGATTGTAAATCGCCAGCCGGACCATTCCCGCCTCCGGCAGGTGGTATTCGATTGCGGTGGAAGGGTTGAACGGGTTGGGCGTATTTTGCTCCAGATTGAAGCGATCCGGCAGCGGCTTCAGGTCGCCTATTTCGGCGTGATGCAGCATGTCAACAGCGCCATCCAGGCCGACAAGCACGCTTTCGGATACCTGAAAGTCGGACGACAACGGCATTCCGTCCGTCCTGAACAAAAGCTCGACGAGTTTCCCGTCGCCGCTGGCGCCCTGGCCGTCGATTTTCACCGCGCCGATATCCACCTGCCCCGGGGTCCGGTTCGACGAAAGGAACAGTGTCTTCTGTCCGGAACCCGATTTCAGCAGATTGCCGCCGAGTTCGGTGGCACTCACGAACTCATACTTGACCGGATCGTATAGCACGGAAAGTCCGTATCCCTTCAGATCTTTCGTCCGCGCCACCGACACGAGCATTTTCAGAACGCCGCTGTCGGCGCCTGGGTCGTTCACACGCTCCACCTTCAGCGTCGCATCGGCATTCCGGCCCCCGGTAATGGTCAAGCCGCGGGTAATGTCGCCTGCGAGCGCCGGTCCGCACAATACGAACGTCGCACAAACGGAGGTAATGACGAGAGTCCACATACCTGCCTCCTTATATCACGTCACCATTGCGGTGACAGGGTGTATGATGCCGAATACGTTGAAGACGATCGTTCGAGATATTCCCGAGATCCTGCCTCCGATCGCCTGGCGCTACTTCGTCACGGCGCGGCTCCTTCCTGCCCACGCTCGGGGCATTAAAAGAGGAAAGAGGAGTGAGAAGTAAGAGGACCTCCATTCTGCTCCTCATCTTTCCCGTTTATCTTTCCTCGCCATTCGTTTCTCTCTTTTCGCCTTAGTAGCTCTTGCAAAAAAAAGCCCCTCCCAAACGCGGGCGGGCCGATTCCAAAATTCCGCAATTTTCCATCAGTATTTCTACTACTGAAAAATAAAGAATCTGGGGGGGGGGGTTGAACACTTATGGCATGAATCATGCCACGGTCCGGAAACTCCGTGCCAGTCGTCGTGCGACCTGCCACTTCAGATTGAGCAACAAACATCGTCGTGGAACCTATATAGAATGTTTCCCGTGTCAATTCCTCTGAGTCCGGCGGATCCTGTTTCAGTCGGAAATCCGCCGCCGAACAAGTGTTGGGGAGAGTCCCAACATACACAAATATAACACTTCGTTAGTGGACTTCCTCGTGAAATATCGCGCTTTATTGATGATATTTTGCTGAAATTACAGGAGAATGCTCGAAATACAGGCCGATAGACCCCCCTAATTTATCGGACGTTGCAGATTGAATGGACATGGAGATTCGTTCAGAGGGAACCAGGATTACAGCTGGGGAGAAAGTTAGGCGAGATCGACCCAACATTCGAGGTCTTCACGTCAATCGCCGGGGGACACGATTCAATCCGGATATTCGCGGGAGACATTGACGTGGCGGAGGGCGCCGGTTGAATGGCGGCGTTGGGTGTGAGGGAAGGTGGATCTGCGCAGGTGATAACGGACGTGAGGGAAGGAAGGGGGACAAGGAGGGCAGTTTCGGAAGGAATTCAACAAAAAACGAGGGTCGAAGCGCGAGCGGCTTCGACCCTCGTTTTTTCTGTACAAAAGCAACCGTGCGTTAAACCTGGATCTACGTCTGTCGCTATTCGGAGCCGGACTCCTCTGCTGCGGTTGCGTTAAGCGCTCGGATGCGGGCGACAATTGTCTCGACGGTTTCGGTGACTGCCGAAAGCAGCGCATCGCGGTCTTCGACGACCACCTCTGCGCCCGCGTAGCGGTATCGCACGGCATACCGCGTCAGCCACGCCAGCCTTTCGCCGGCCGGGGTGCGGTTTTCACCGGGATGCTGCCTCACGATGGCGGCAAGCTTCGCCAGATCGTGCGTGTTACGATAGTCTGCGTCAAGCGCGGAAATCCAGCCTTTAAGCGCGTTTTCCATTGCCTGCTGCGCGGTAAACCCGATCAGTTCCTGTGAAGAC
>CAZKDZ010000098.1:0-14510 GCA_964551635.1 uncultured bacterium
GGAACGCGCCAACGCGGAAGCGATTATCGGACGCCTCCGGGAGGAACCGGGGACCGTGCCGCGGAATGCGTTCCGATATGTCCTTGCCGACGCGAGAGTCAGCACGGTTTCGAGCGGCGCGGCCACCGCGGCCGAACTGGATGATGTGGCGCGCGCCCCGGAGATGGGGCCGCTTCGATGGCGTTGAGCTGGCCCCATCCTTTAGGCGTGATGCGCTCGACGATATTTCAGGGAACCGCCTGCCGCAGCATTGTGTCTTTCATGGGTACTTGATCAACTGCCCCGCTCATGGCGCCATATTGCGTCAATTGGCGGCCGGGGTCGGCGGCCCAAGCCTGGCCGAAACTCCGGCACCGGCGCTCCATACCCGTTCCTCTACGGAGGGTCGCAAGTTGCGATACATTGTTGCTTTCTCATTGTCAGTTTTTCTGAGTACGGCAAGCAACGGCCCCGCCGAATCCGACGATACCCGCCTTTCGCCGGTTGAGACGCTTTATGGAGAGGGCATGCGGCTCTTCGAGGCGGGAAACCCGGACGCCGCGCTGCAGAAATTCAGAGAAGCGCTGGAAATCAACAGGAAACATGCGCCTTCCCTGGTCGGCGTCGGCCACGTGTATCTGAAGCGTGGCGACCTGGATAAGGCCGAAGACGCGTTTATGGATGCCCGGCGCCGGAAGGGGAAATACGGACCCGCCCACAATGGACTGGGGATGGTTTACATGCGGAAAGAAAAGGGGTTGCAATGGGCAATCCGTTACTTCCAGGATGCTGTCTCGGTGGACCGAACCTACGCCGAGGCGTACTATAATCTGGCCAGGGCGTACCGGGCGATTGGCGACACCAAAGAGTTAATGGCCTACAGGCGACTTTCAAAAATCGTACCGACGCATTCGGATGTCTGGTTTCGCATCGGTCGCATCTACAAAAATGGAGAAGCGGGAGAGTACGTCCAGAGAGAAAAGGCGGAAGCGGCCTTCCGGAGGCAACTCGAGGTCAATCCGGATCACGCGGAAGCTCGTTTGGCTCTGGGCGAGGTATTGACGGAACTGGAAAAAGCCGATGAGGCCGCGCCGGTTCTCACGCCGCTTGCGGAATCCGGCAATCCCCTGCAGCAACGGTCGCTCTTGGCGTTGGCCGAGGCCTGGCTGAAGCAGCGCGAATTCGACCGCGCCGACGTCCTGTTCGACCGGTATCTCGAGGGCCTGGGAGCGGATACGCAGACTGTATATTACGACCTGCGAAACGTGGCGGAGGAGGAGCGGAGGAAGTTCGACGCGGCGCCCCCGGCTGAATGGAAAGCGCTTTCCGAGGAATACTGGGCGGGGCGGGACCCTGCCCCCGCAACGGCCGCGAACGAACGAAAGCTGGAGCATTATCGGCGCGTGGCCTACTCGTTGGAGCACTTCGGAAAGGACCGGTTCCCGTGGGACGTGCGCGGCGACGTCTACCTCCGCTACGGCCGTCCCGCCCATGTGAGCAGTTCCGAAGACATCCGCTTCGAAACCGACCCGAAGGCAATCAGGATCAAGGAACGGATCGCATTGCATGCGGGCGATGCGTTATCCCACATGCTCCGGGTGCGAAACAGCGAAACGACTTCACATGGCGGAAGGGAGGGAGACCTGGGCGAGGCGAGTGTTCTGGGGCCCGTCAGCGAGACGCTGCGTGAGATGGAGGAGTCGGGCGGCACGCGGACCGCGACGGGCGGATACCATGCGATCCCGCTGAGCGACGGGTCGGGCGATCTTTCCGGCAAGTTGCGGATGACGTCCAGCATTCTGGGCTGGCCCGTCTATCCGGTGTCCGGCAAGGTGTGGGAATACTGGATATATACGGACGTGGGGCCCGGGATTGAAATTACATTCACCCGCACGCTGGGTCAGACGTCTTTCAAATTTGCCGATATGCCCAGCGGGAAGGGCGGACACTCCCGTCACCTGTATACGTGGCAGCGCATGAATCCCAAGTTGAAACTGGAGCACGTGGGTCGCCGCGTGCCCACGCTCTACAGGCCCACATTCGCCACGGGTCCGCTGGCGTACTTTTTCGACTCGGCGGGCTTCAAGGGCGCGCAGGCGGCTTCGAATCTGGAAGTGTACTATGGCATTCCACTCTGGGAGTTGTCATTCCCACCAGGCCCGGACGGAAAGCCGACCGCCCGGCTGAAAAACGGAGTGGCGCTCTACAACGAGGCGAACGAGCGTGTGCTGCGCAAAGACGGAGAATTCGAACTGTTTTCCGACGTCGCGGCAGATACGGCTCGAAGGGCGTACGTTCCGGAGATGTTCCGGGTTTCCGCGCCGCCTGGCAGATACCGGATGTCCGTCCAGGTTATCGATACCGGCACTGGCAGATCCCAGGTCTACGAGCAGCAGGTCATGTTGCCGTCATTTGCCCGTGGTTATCTGCGTCTGAGCGGCATCCAGATGGCCGCGTCCATCCTGCCCGAAAAGGACGATCGATTCCGAAAGGGAGACGTCCAGGTCGTGCCCAATCCCACGCGGACGTATGAACGCGGGGAATCCGTCTTCATCTACTACGAAGTCTACAATCTGAAGCGGGACGAGTTCGGAGCCACGCGTTACCGGGTGGCTTACGAAATGCGGTCGGCCCTTAGCGGATCGGTTGGCGCAAGCATTCGAAGCGGAATTGGCAGACTGCTGAATATCCGGCAACACGATCGGGCGTCGATTTCGATCGAATACGCCCACATCGGAAACCGTGAAGACGACCAGGGGTACGTGGAGCTGGACATGGCCGCATCCGATCCGGGGGAGAAATTCCTGCGGGTGACCGTAACGGACCAGGTGTCGGGACAGACGACGACAGGGACCACGAGATTGACGATCAGGTAGGACGGTCCTCATCCCGGGAATCCGGGAGCAGGACGGGAGCAGCCGATGACGTCAAAAAAGGCGGAGCATCGACAAGGCCTGCCGCGGAGCGATCCATGAACGTCTGCCCGCCAGTCTGGCTGGCTCTGGCCGTACTTCTGTCCGCGTGCACGAAGGAAGAGGCCGCGGTCAGGGTTTCCGGCGCAGTTGCGCGTCCGGGTCCGTACGCACACATACCGGAATGGACCGTGGCCGACTACGTAACGGCCGGGGGCGGATATACGCCGGAAGCGGTCGTGTCGGAGGGCAGGCTGATCCGGGTACTGCGGGACAGCGTGACCGGCCAGGAGACGAGCCGGTCGTGGTGGCCTCTGATATCATCGCCCGCGGTCTTCGCCGGGGACGTCATATTCGTCCCGTTTCGGACCTATGCGGTGCGGATGGATACGGTACGGCCTGTCGAAAACCTGACCGTTCAGTGGAAAGACAGGGAATACCGGGTACCGAAAGCCTGGCTGGCCGAAGGCCGGACCGACTCGGGCGTGATGGTTGCTTCCGTGATTGGTACAGGCACCGTCGTCGGAAGCGAGAAAGGCGAAACATTGGGCAGGTTTCAGTATCTGTACCTGCATATGCACCCCGATATCTACGACGAATTGGCCCTGCCTGCGGGAAGCCCGGCAAAGAACGACATGATTCTGGAAGATGCCGCGGGTGTTCATCAAAGCATCTTTCCCAGACTCCGCCACCGGTCCGGGGTACGTGCCGAGATGCCACCCGATGGGTATTTGCGGGTACTGGCGGGCGTGTGGCCGAAACCCAGGAGCAGGACGACGCCCGGACCGGGCATGCGCAGACGGAATTTCACGGATGGACGCGTGTGGACGACGTTTCCGGACGGCCGGCAGCGAATGGTGTTCCCGGACGGCCGGGTGGAGGTGGAATTGCCCGACGGATCGCGCGAAAACCGCTATGCCGACGGCAGGATCGAAATGACGGATGCGAGGGGAAACGTGCGTGTGACGCATCCCGACGGAAGCATCGCCGCCGAATTTGCGGACGGCAACCGGGAAGAGCGTTTTGCAGACGGACGTATCGTCCAGCACTTCAAGACCGGATCCAGGCGGACGATTTTTCCCGACGGCAGCGAGAAGACGCGATTCGAGGACGGCACCCTCCATGTCAGGCGCAGGAATGGTACCGTGGAGATGACCTTTCCCGAGGGAATGACCGAGACCCGTCATGCGGACGGCCGGATCGTCGCCGTAACCGGTGAGGGTCACCGGGTCACCGTGTTCCCGAACGGGCGAAGACTTACCCGGACACCGGACGGTACGGTACTCGAGGAATTCGCCGACGGGCGGCGGGTACAGCGCGGACCGGACGGCGAGCGCGTGGAGGTTTTTATCGACGGGACCAGGCGAACGTCATTCAAGGACGGCTCCTCGGTTGTCGAGAAACCTGACGGCGCCCGCGTCGAGCGGCACGCGGATGGGTTGACCGTAGAGATGTTCCCCGACGGGCGTGAGGTGCAGACGGGCGCGGACGGCGTCCGACTCGAGGTGTTTCCCGACGGACGAAAGGCGCAGACCGATGCCCATGGCAACCGGCTGGAGACATTTCCGGACGGCCGGCGTTTTCAGAGCGACGCAGAAGGCAACCACGTTGAGGAGTTTCCGGACGGGACGCGGATCAAGACTTTTGTGAACGCTTACAGGTACTGGGGATCCGTAAGGGACGATCTCGCGGAGTTAGACGAAACGCCCGGGAGACTGCCGCCGGGTGGCCGCCTGCGCGTTTCGGGCGCCTTGACGTCGGATGTCGACGTACTGCTGTCCGCGGTTTTCCGGCTGCCGGACGGCAATGTGTCTGAACTGCCCGTCGAGCTGGAGGAAGGCCGGTTTTTCTGTGTGTTCCCGGAAAGCGTCCTCACTGCGTCCGGACACTATCGTGTACAGGTCCTGGCGCAACTCCCCCGCGAGTCCGTCGTTGTCGCGGACCGGCCCCTGGCCGTTGGGAATCCGTCGCCGCTGGCGAAGATGGTACTCGCGATTCTGCCGTTTCGCGGCGCGGACGATGCCCGAAGCAGGTTTGCGGGGATGATCCGCGCCGCACGGAGCCGTCTGGGGCTATCGCCCCTCGAGGCGCATCCGGGGCTGATGGATGCGGCAAAGGCGAGGTTGTGGGATGTCCTGTCATCGGGCGGTCCGGCGACCGAACCGATGCCCTGGGGCGCGGAGAGTGTTACCAGGGGTCCTTCAGTTGAAGAGGTATTCGCCTATATGATGCACAGCGCGCCCCAGAGGCGAAGTATTCTGAGCCGCGAATGGAAACACATGGGGCTGGCCGTGGATCAGGACGGTGGGGATATTGTGGTCGTGGTGATTCTTGATGACTCTTAGCAGCCCCTTGAAAAAGCCCATCCGGACTACGGCCGGCCCTTGCGGTCGAATACTGCGTTGCGCGCCCTCGCCGAATCGCAGGATGGGACTCGGTTGCGCGCCTTGTCTTCGACCACAATGGCTCGGCCTCGCCTGCAGAGCGACTTTATCAACGGACTGATAGGCACAGAACGCGCGAATTCCAGGAAAACCTTTATGGATTACCGCACGCTTGGACGAACCGGTCTTCGTGTCTCCGTTCTCGGCATCGGTACGGGTGGTCCGAGCCAGTTCGGACAGAATTCCGGCGTATCCGAGACCGACGTCAGCCGAATGGTGCGCAGGGCGCTGGCGCTGGGTGTCAATTTTTTTGATACCGCCGCGGGTTACGGGGAGAGCGAGGCCATTCTCGGCAGGGCGCTTGCGGGCGTTCCGAGGGAGGACTACGTTCTGGCCACAAAGGTACAGGTGGCGCGGGACGATTGGACCGCCACGCCCGAAGACGTGGTCGTCACGGTGGAACAAAGCCTGGAACGGCTGCGCGTGGACGTTGTTGACGTTATGCAGTTCCACGGCGTGAAACCGGAAGACTATGCACGCACGATCGAGATTTTTCTGCCTGTAATGGCGCGGCTTCAGGAGCAGGGAAAATTCCGCTTTCTCGGCGTTTCCGAGACGTATTCCCAGGACTTCCGGCATGAAATGTTTCCAATGGCGCTTGCGGACGACCATTTCGACACGGCGATGGTCGGATACAATATGATAAGCCCAACGGCGGAGCAAAGCGTCCTGCCGATGTGCCATGAAAAAAACGTGGGCGTTATCTGCATGGTTGCGGTACGCCGGGCGCTCAGCAGGCCGGACGTGCTGGCCGAGCGCATCGCCTATGCAAAGGAAAAGGGCCTGATTGAACGGGATTCCGTGCCGGACGTCGATCCGCTGGGCTGGCTGGTGAAGGGGCACGTGGATTCGCTGCCTGCGGCCGCGTACAAATACGTGGCGTCACATCCGGCGATGGGCACGGTCCTGACGGGCACGGCGAATATCGATCACCTCGAAGCGAACGTGAAGGCGATTCTGGGCCCGCCGCTGCCCGACGACGATATGGCACGCCTGAGAAAAATCTTCGGTGCGGTGTGGGAGCCGTTGGGGAATTGACGCGGTCTGTCGACCGCTCGCTTGTTGAGAGGTTCGTTCCATGCTCGAAACAACTGCCAAATCCGGAGCATTGGCGACTGACGGCCGAAAATCCGGCGTCTCGCTCATCGACGCGGACGTCCACAATTATCCCGATTCCATCAATGAACTCCTGCCCTACCTGTCCAGGAGGTGGCAGGCGTACGTCAGGCAGTCGGGGTTTACGATACCGTCCGTGTCGATCTATCCCAAGCTCTATGCCCAGGCGGCGCGGCGCGACGCGTGGCCTCCAAATGGCAGGAAGCCCGGTTCGGACGCGGGGTTTGCCCGGGAACAGTTGCTTGAAAAATGGGGAATTGACTACGCGGTCCTCAACCCGCTCGTCGCGGTTTCCGCCGTGCGAAATATCGACCTTGCAAACGCGCTGCAGCGGGCCGTCAACGAATGGACCCGGGAGGCCTGGCTGGATGCCGACAGCCGGTGGCGCGGCTCGATCGTCGTCAACATTCAGGATGCCGAAGCCGCCGCCGCCGAGATCGAGCGAGCGGCCGCCGACCGCCGTTTCGTGCAGGTGCTGCTGCTCGTGCGCTCCTACGCGCCCTACGGGCGGCGTGAGTTCCGGCCCATCTTTCGCGCCGCGGCCGCGGCGGACCTGCCAGTCGGCATTCATTTTGGCGGCGGCGGAAACCCCATTACGGCAAGCGGATGGCCATCCTATTACATCGAGGACCACACCGGAATGTCACAGGCCTTCGAGGCGCAGGTGATCAGCCTTGTATGTGAAGGCGTCTTCGAGGAGCTTCCGTCGGCCAGGGTCGCCCTCATTGAAGGGGGATTCGCCTGGCTGCCAGCGCTCATGTGGCGGCTCGACAAGAATTACCGCGGCCTGCGCGGCGAAGTGCCGTGGCTCACGAAGCTGCCCAGCGAATACATCCTGGACCACTTCCGTGCGACAACGCAGCCCATGGAGGAGCCGTCCAATCCCCGGCACCTGCTCGCCATTCTGGACATGATCGGACGCGAGGACTTCCTCATGTTCGCCACCGACTACCCGCACTGGGACTTCGACGCGCCCGACCGGGCCCTGCCCCGGGTCATCAACGGCGCACTGAGGCGGCGCATTTTCGCCGATAACGCGGCGGCCCTCTATGGTCTCGAAGACGGTTGACATCGGGTCTGTTGAAGACTTCGAGCCCGGCCGGCCACGCCGGGTCGAAGCCGGCGGACGGGCGCTGATGGTGGTGCGGCGCGGTCCGCGGTTTTTCGCGTTGCGCGATATCTGTCCTCATCAGGGTGCGCCCCTGTCTGTCGGAAAGGTGGACGGTACCGCCCTGCCGTGTCTTCCCGGCCAGGAGATCTCGTACGGACGTCTGGGCGAAATCCTTACCTGCCCGTGGCACGGGTGGCAATTCGAGCTGGCAACCGGCCGCGCTCTGATCGAGCCGGAGCGACACCGGGTGCGGGTCTATCCCGTACGGGTTTCCGGCGGCCGTGTGATCGTGCAGATGGACTAGCACTCCGCCTCCTTTCCCGTGTCCGGGGTCCCGCCCGCACTTCATGGCCCCGACATTCATCTCAGGACACAAGTGTTCTGTCCCGGATATAAGTTGCCTGAATTCGACCGCCGAGTCGCCCGGCTCGCAAGGCGCCGGAGCGCAGGCGACCTGCGTAGGGTCGGCGAGCGAGGGGAACGTAGCGAGACGGGATGAATCGGCGGCCGAATGGTGAGGAATTTTTGGGACAGGACACTAAATTGATCCGGATCAACAATCCGTTTTCCGAGTGGAACCGGGACTTCAGGCTCCTGGGCGCGGCGGCATTTTCCGTGGGCGTGTTTTTCGGCGTCCAACTGACGTTGTACAACAACTTCGCCGTGGAACGACTCGGCATCGAGCCGCATGAACTCGGTTACGGGGGAGCGCTTCGGGAACCGTCGGGATTCCGGAATGCGTTTTGCATCGTGCGGATGATGCGGCCGGCCCCGCCGGTCGTCGCCGGTGTTTCCCTGGTGGTGATGGGCGCGGGCCTCGCCGCGTACGCGGACGTGCATACCGTTTTCTCCCTCGCGGTTTATTCGGCGCTGTGGGGTATCGGGTTTCATTGCTGGATCCCCATGGAGCAGTCCATGGCGCTGCGGTTTTCCCCCGAGGGCAGGAAGGGGAAATGGCTGGGTCAGTTGAGGAGCGTACACGCCTTTGCGTGGCTGCTGACCATCGGGGTCTGCAATCTGATATTCCATATGGCCCGCTACGACTGGCTGTTCGCGGCGGCCGGAGCGATCACCGCGCTGGGAGGGCTGACGATCTTCTTTGCCAGCCGGAAACGCCCGGACGTACGGGAGAAGAGTTTCGTTTTCCACCGCCGCTACGGTGTGTATTATGCGTTGAATTTCCTGCAGGGCTGCCGGAAGCAGATGTTCATTACGTTTGCCATCTTCGCGCTGGTGAAAGTCCATGGGATGCCGGTGGAAACGACGATGGTACTCGTACTGATCAATCAGACGCTGATTACGTTGACGGCCCCGCTGATGGGCCGGCTGGTGGACCGGCATGGCGAACGGGCGGTACTCAGCTGGAGCTACATCGGGCTGGCCTTCGTCTTCTTCGGGTATGGCGCGGTCCAGCACCGTCCGACGCTCTACGTGCTCTATTGCGTGGACAACCTCATTTTCTTCGGGGGTATCGCATTGACCACCTACCTGCACAAGATCGCGCCTCCGGAGGACCTGAAGCCCACGTTGTCCATGGGCGTTACCATGAATCATTTCGCCGCGGTGGCGGCGCCCCTTGTGGGCGGGCTTGTCTGGCATCACTTCGGCTACCAGGTGATCTTCTTCAGCGGCGCGGTTCTGGCGCTGATCTCGCTGGTGGTAAGCCAGAGGGTGGATCCCGAGGGGATGCTGCGCCGGGAGCGCGAAGCGGTTGTACTGGCGGACTGACACGCAGGCCATCGTTCAGCTGTAAGGGAAACGCTTTTGATTCGTATTTGGAGGGCAGGATGAGATTCCGGGAACTTGGAAGAACGGGAATTCAGGTCTCTGAGGTCGGGTTGGGTTGCTGGCCAATCGGCGGGGCGTCGTTCCGGGGCGGCAGTCCAACGGGCTGGTCCGGTGTGGACGTGATGGCGTCTGTCGAAACCGTCCGTGCGTCCTGGGGGCATGGTGTCACGTTCTACGATACGGCGGATGCGTACGGCCGCGGCAAGAGCGAGGTGCTGCTGGGTCTGGGATTGTATGAAAACAAGGACGATGCCGTGATCTGCACCAAGGTGGGGATGAGTCTCGCGGCGCCGGGCCAGGACTTCTCCGAGCCGTACATCCTGGGTGCGCTGGACGCAAGCCTCACGCGGCTGGAGCGAGATTACGTCGATCTCTACCTGTTGCACGGGCCTCCTCTTGACGGGATGACGGACGCGCTGTTCGGGCTGATGAAGGACTTGAAGGGATCGGGCAAGATACGGGCGTGGGGCGTGTCGATCAGTCCGGTGGATACGTCGGACCTGGTCGTGGAGGAAGGACTGCGCGCCATGGAGGGTGGCGCGGAGGCGATTCAACTGGTATACAACCTTCTTCAGCAGACGGAGGGTGACGCGCTGTTCCCCGCGGCGATGGAAAAGGGGGTGGGGATGATCGCGCGGGTGCCGCTGGCATCGGGCTGGCTGACGGGAAAGTACGGTGAGAATACCACGTTTCCCGCGGACGACCTGCGGAGTCTCAGGTACACGCCCGACAGGGTGAAAGAGACGGCGGCGCAGGTCGGCAAACTGGGCTTTCTGCTGGAAGAGGCGGATTCGATGGTCGACGCGGCGCTGCGTTTCGTGCTTTCGAATCCCGCGGTTTCCACGGTCATTCCGGGAGCGAAGACGCCCGCGCAGCTCGAAGGTATCGTCAAGGCGGCCGGGAAGACGCTCTCCCGCGAATCTCTGGACCGGATCCGGGAGGTCTTCGACTGAACGTACGCGGTTGATGAAATACCGGCAACGTGAGCCGGTCCCACGGCCCGGTCATGGGTCGCGCGCACGGAACCTGCACAGGAAGCATTCAGGGCAATTACAGGATGGAGGACAGCGAGATGGTCGGATTTGCGGTGGTCGGCCTGGGCATGGGACGCAATCGGTCCCGGGTGATACAGGAAACCGACGGCGCTGAGTTGAAGCTGGTTGTGGACCTGAACGAGACCCGTCTCAGGGAGGTGAGTTCCGAACTGGACGTGGAGGGCACACAGGACCTGGACGCGGCGTTGGGTCGTGATGACGTGGACGTTGTGATGGTGATGACGCCCAGCGGGACCCACGCCGACCTGGGCATCCGGGCGGCGCGCGCGGGAAAGCACGTGATCACGACAAAGCCCATGGATGTGTCGACCGCAGCGTGCGACCGCCTGATTGCGGCGTGCGACGAGGCCGGCGTACTCTGTGGTGTGGATTACCAGAGCCGGTACGTGGACAACAACTGGCGCGTGGCCGAGGCGCTGCGTCAGGGCTGGCTCGGAAAACCCATTCTGGGCGAGGTCAGATTCAAATGGTTCAGGGCCCAGTCCTACTTCGAGGCAAGCGGCGGGTGGCGCGGGACGTGGAAAATGGACGGGGGCGGGTCGCTGGCCAACCAGGGCGCGCATCTGCTGGACGTGTTGTGCTGGTTTATGGGCGACACGGTTTCAGTCTATGGCGAAATGGCAATCATGAACCACGAAATCGAGACCGAGGATATCGGGCTTGCAATCGTAAACTTCCAGAGTGGCGCGAAAGGCACCGTTGTCGGAACGACGACGTTTCCCGCAAGTGCGTACTTCACCGCCGAAGTCCACGGAACGGAAGGCGGGGTGTTGATTCCCGACGTGCTCACCGGCGATATGCGGGTATTCGGCGACGGGCTGGAGGAGCGGCTCGCGGCGGTGGAGAATCCGTTCGGGAATATCATCCAGGACGTGGTCAGCGCGGTGGAGAGAAAAACGGCGTTGCGGGTGGATGGACGGGAGGGACGGCGCACCGTGGCCTTGTTGGAAGCCATCTACGCGTCCGCCCGAGAGGGACGGCCGAAAACCGTCGGCGCGTGACCCGTCGATTCGAGGAGTCAAATCCGGCTCACGCGGATGGTGAATCGATCCTGGCCACGCCGATCATCGCGTCGCGCGTGACCAGCGGGACAAGCTCTTCTTCGGCGAGGCTTTCCGTGCCGTCAGGCCGTTCCGGCAGAACCATATAGCGAAGATCCGAATTGCTGTCCCAGACGCGGATTTCGACCGATTCCGGCAGATGCAGGCCGAATTCCCCGAGTACCGTCCGTGGTTCCCGTACGAGCCTTGAACGGTAGGCGTAGGATTTGTACCAACCGGGAGGCAGACCCAGCACCGGCCACGGATAGCAGGAACAGAGGGTGCAGACAACGACGTTGTGGACCGATGACGTATTTTCGAGTACGACGATCTCGGCGCCCTCCTTCCCGGCGAAGCCCAGTTCGGCGATCGCCGCGGTACCGTTCTCCAGCAATCTGCGTTTGTAGTCGGGGTCCGACCAGGCGCGGGCCACCACCCTTGCGCCGTTGAGCGGTCCCACGTCTTTCTCGTACTTTTCCACGACGTTGTTGATCATCTCGCTGGTAAGCAAACCCTTTTCGACCAGGAGCGATTCCAGCGCCCGCGTGCGCAACGCCGCATCGGACTCGCTCGGGACGGGTTCTTCCTGTCGGTGCATGTCCGCGGATCCTCTCTATATCGAGTCTGATTGCGCGGGCGTGAGATAGCCTTCCCACATGTCCAGATAGACCGCGTTCCTGGCTTCGGCCGACTCACCCCACAGTTCCCGCGCTTCGAAGCGAACGGCGTACAGCGGTTGCTCGCGCCTCACGCACCCGCCGGGCAGCTCGGCATCCTGGAGGTTGTGGATTCCGTAAAGGCGCGTGATCGTACCCGCTTTTCCCCTGACGTACCGCGGAAGCCGCGTGTGTCCTTCGGGGTGGATGTTTCTCGCGCGAACCCGGTCGCCCGGTTGAAATTGCGGCGAGGTATCCGCGCGCGACGGCGAGGACGAAACGGGTCTTCGCTTCACGAACTTCGCCCGGACGCCATCCGGGTCCGGGTGGATCGGGGTTTCGGCGTCCGGTTTCTTCCGGAACAGGGCTACTCTCGTTTCCAGCTCATCCGACGTCATCGCTCCGGCATCGATCAGGCCCCTGATCCTGGAATGCAGCCACTTTTCGTAGTAGGTGGATGACAGGTATCGGGCTGGATCCATATTCTCGATGTTATTGCGTGAACCTCCCGGGACCGGCACGGGTATGGCGACACCCATGCCCAACACGCGCCTTTCCCAGTCGTGGTGGAACAGGGGTTCGTTTTCTTCTCGAATGATCCGGCCGAATCCGTGCATTCCGCCCATATCATGGATGCCGTCCATGGGTGGCTCCCTTGTCCGTCGGACCTGTCTCTTCAGCGGCTTCGCGGATGGGTCGCGCGTTGGCGGACGTTTCAATCACCCGCTTCAGTTGTCGTTTCCTTCGTAGACGGGCGTGCCCCGAACCAGAATCCGCTTGGGGTTCGGTACGTCGGAGAGTTCGTCCACGCTGTGGTACCCAATGGTCATGCTCATGCGGGTGCGGTCCGTTTGATTCTCGCCGATACCGTGCATGAGCAGGCTGTCGATCACCAGCATGCCACCGGCCGGCATAGGCGCAACCAGCGCCTGGTCCAGCAGGGACCGGGTCCAGTCGTGGCCGTAGAGGCGCCCTTCGATGCCCGGAAAGTGGTGAGAGCCGGGAACGAGAAGCGTGGCGCCGTTTTCAGCCGTCGTCTCCTGCAGGTAGAAGATGACCGTAAAGATCGTCCGCGACCATTGCCTCACGTCACGGTGGAACCCGTCCGGCGCGGTCTCCACGGACGTGTTCAGCGTTGCATGGTTGTGCCGGTTTGTGACCAGTTCGATATTGGGCCCCATCAGGCACTCAAGGGGGTCCAGCACGATGGAGCTGGATGCCGTCTCGAGGAAAACCGGATCTCTGTCAACCAGGCTCGAAATTCTGACCACCCGCCCGTCAGCGTTCCTCACCAGGGGTTCGACTTCGGCCCTGATGTCCGCAAGCACGGCCCGCCGGAGTCTGTCGACGGTTTCTTCCGGAAGACGATCCGGAATCTTCAGGAAGCCGTTGTGGCGGAACAGCTGCACCTGTTCCGGTGTGAGGGACATGGCCGGCGTTCTCGCTAAGGGGGATGAGGGAAGGGGTGAGGGTGGCCGATGTAGATGCGTTCCCCGGCGGCGAGTATCTTCTCCGGGTCGTCCTTCATGACGTCGTGCGGGTCGTGCGCCTGGTAGCCGAGCGTCATGCTTCTGCGTGACGTGTCCGCGCCGTTGACGCCCGCGCCGTGGAAACAGCAATCGTTGAAGAGCAGTACCCCTCCCCGCGGCATCGGGACCGGCAGGGACTTGTGGAAGAGGTCACTCTCTTCAAATCCGCCTCCGGGACGCCGCTGCCGGTGGAAGGGACGCCGGTGACTGCCGGGTACGATGCGGATGCATCCGTTCTCCAGGGTGGATTCCTCGAGGTAGACGAGGGCGGTGACCAGCGTGGGGTGGTAGGGCTCCTCTCCGCTGTGCCAGTAAACGTGATCGGACCCGGGGGGCCTGACCATGATGTGATTGTGTTTGTTCGTGAGCAGTTCGATATTGGGTCCGAGGATGGATTTCAACGGCGTCAGGATCACGGGATGTGATGCGGCCTCGACGTACGTGCGGTCGCGGGAGAGAATCTTCGAGAGCCGCCGCACGTCGTCCGGCTCGCGAGAGCCGGTTTTCTCCCATACCACCGGCTCGATCATACCGCCGATCTGCCGGTCGGTAACGGCATTCAGCCGTTCCACCAGGTCGGCCGGCAGCAGTTTCGGGACGCGGTAGAAGCCGTTGTGATTGAAATACCAGAGGTCCTCTTCGCTCAGGGCCAAGGGTTTTCCCCGTCATATGGTGAAATGCGTCACGGATCGGCGAATATGGTAAAGCGGTTCCCGACGCCTTGTCAAGGGTATTCTGGCTGTCCGGATGGAGTATGGTGAATTGCGCGCGCGAGAACCGGTTCACGCCGACTGAGGGGATTCGATGCGCATCTTTTTTACTGTGGCGTGAAATCGAAAAAACATTATATTTAGAATGACATACGTTCGATGCCCACACC
>CAZKDZ010000099.1:0-22678 GCA_964551635.1 uncultured bacterium
CAAGCGGATCAAGACCCATACGGGCCAGAATCCAAAACGCCTGACTGCGGACTCTGGATACTACAACCAACACGAGATACAGCGGCTCCCCAAAAGCATCGACCCTTACATTGCCACCCAAAAACACAAGCATACAGACCCGATCCCCAAGCCCCCGCGCGGCCGCATCCCCAAAAACGCAACGCCCAAGGAAAGAATGGCCAGAAAACTACGCACCATCAAAGGGCGATGCACCTACGCAAAACGAAAGCACATCGTCGAACCCGTGTTTGGACAGATCAAGCAAGTTCGAGGCATCGACCGCTTCACCTTCAGAGGCATCAAAAAAGTAACCGCAGAATGGAACCTCATCTGCATTACCCACAACCTGCTGAAGCTCTATCGGCATGACTGGCTTCCCAGTCCCGCGTAGGACAAGACCGTAACTCGTCGTCGCGATCCATCCAACTCTCATTCTTCCTGTCGACACTTTATTCAAACCTTTATCCGCACGTATTCCGACAAGCTCCTAGAAGAAATTAAACTGAATGATGCCGAGCTTAGTCACATGATCGGCGACTGTCTAGAAGCTGCGGAGTCCAGGAGAGGAGAATTAAAGAAGGCGATTACAGCGGGAAAAATGATCGCTGAGGGATTTCCATTGCAGCAGGGACTAAAACGAGGCTTAGAGAATTATATCGGAAGCTTGGAAGATCGGATAAGGGAACTTCGACAGGCCGATCATGCCCAAGTTGTATTAAAGCTTGGTGCTGAGTTAGTCGAACTCGAGGCGCGGGAGGTACTTGCAAACCACTTGGGTAAAGTACTTGAGGAGATTGAACGAAAGAAGAAGATTGCGGCCTATCAGCTGTGCATCGAAGACACGCGAACAAATGCAATTACCCGCAAGAGCAGCGACGTAACAAGACGCGCGGTTACAGAGCAACTTACACAGAGTTTTGCCGAGGAACTAAACGGATTAAGATTCCATCACGTCGAGGTGCAGATGGTAGACGTTGGCGGGTCTCGTGGTGCGCTATATCACAAACTGCAGCTCAGGCGTGCGCCAGGAGTAGATGTATCTAAAGTCGCAAGCGAAGGTGAAGCCCGCTGTCTTTCAATTGCGTCATTTTTCGCGGAACTCAGTACGGCATCAGACAGGTCGGCGATTCTGTTTGATGATCCGGTATCTTCTCTCGACCACAGTTGGCGCCAAAACGTTGCAGGAAGGCTCGCAGTCGAGGCACGTTCTCGGCAAGTAATAGTCTTCACGCACGACATAGTTTTCCTTCTTGCGCTAATGGAGATGGCCAACGAGCTAGACGTCCATTTGCAACACCAATACTTACGCAGAGACCAGACCGGCGCGGGATTGTCATCCCAGCGATTACCATGGCCTGCGATGAAGGTTAATAGTCGCGTCAGACATCTGAATGGACTTTGGCAGGACGCAAATCGTACTTATCAAAGCGGAGATCAGATCAAATACGAGAGAGAGGCATCATATATATATGGGCTTCTCAGAGAAGCTTGGGAAAGGGGATTTGAGGAGGTCCTCTTGGCTGGAACGGTAGAACGGTACAGGAAGAATGTGCAGACACAACAGGCCATTCAACTCGCTGACATTCAAAGGGATGACGTCGTAGCACTCGATGCGGGGATGACGAAAACATCGAAGTGGTTGACTGGCCACGATCAGTCTCCGGCGGATAACTCACCGATTCCAGGGCCAGGAGAGCTTAGGGAGGACATCGATGTCCTCCCTACTTGGATACGAAATATCCGGAAGCGTCGAAGGAATTAGGGAGCTGATACGCCGGATTTGGGCGTAGATCGAGTAGCAAATGCAAATCTCGCAAATTGGCCGTGGAAACCGATTGGATGAACGCGTGGATCATGCATCCTGCTGAACGCATCGCCAAGGACACCTGGGGACGATTGAAAGAGTCACGTGAACTCCGGACCCGGTTAGGGGAGGAAACGCTCACTGATTTCCTTGTCCTTGATTTCGTGCGATTAATGGGTTGTCGTGCCAGGTTATTTCAAAGCACGAAGATACAGGAATCGAAACGCGGGACCGATCTCGAGATCCGGATTCACGCCGGAGGGAATCGAGCGATCGCGTTTGCATTACAAGCAAAGAAGCTGAATCGAGATGAGAGGTATGTTGGATTTAAGGCTACTGTGAATCCAACGAAATCCCTTCAATTGAAAATACTTGAGGAATATGCGAAAAAAGTACACGCTGTCCCACTCTATCTACTATACAACTATGTGTGCCGGGACGAGTTAGGATCATATTGGAATTGCAGTGGGCGCCTCGACGAAGATGTGGAACAATTGGGTTGCACAGTGGTGCCAAGCTGGACAATTAGGCGGGCCGGATGTAAACGCGGACGCAGTAACTTCGATTGGATCCACAAATCCAACCTCGCATTGCCGTGGCGTTGCCTATTCAACTGCCCGCACCAGTGCACGTTGCGCTACGACAGCGAATACAATAAACCAGTCGATGGCGGATGGCCCTATTGGCTTTGGTCTCAAGGCGGCACGACCTTTTCTGACGACGATGTTGAGAGATTACGTAAAGAGATCTTACGCCGGGCGAGGTCGGTGAAGCAGATGGACGAGCCCGCAGGTGCAATACGTGATGAATCTTATGCACCTGCCCACGAACTGCCTGGCTACCTCATTCTGGTCAAGGAGTAGACGCGATGACCGATACGAACCTGGCACGCCGTATCAGGCTCGGAGAGGACTCGACCATGGAATTCAAACGCGTCGTGCTGTCCGGCGATCGGGTCTCGAACCCGGTTCGGAAGGAACTTTCCGATGAGCTCGCGGCCTTCGCCAACAGCAGTGGCGGGACGCTCGTACTCGGGATTGACGATGCGACACGTGACGTCGTGGGTATCCCGCTGGAGCACCTGGACACCGTTGAGCGCTGGTTGTGTGAAATTTGCAACGACTCCGTGACGCCGGCGCTCGATGCTGTGATTCGAAAGTTAGAGTTGGCCGATGCCTGTGGCACGCTTGTTCCGGTCGTTAGAATCGACGTTGATCGAAGCCTGTTTGTCCACCGGAGTGCCGGCGGATATTTCCGAAGAATCGGCAGTTCGAAGCGCGAAATGACGCCGGAAGCACTCGCAAGGCTCTTTCAGGACCGCAGTCAGACCCGTATGATTCGTTTTGATGAATCGCTAGTTCCAAGAACCAATCTTGGAGATCTGGATTATTTGTTGACGCGCCGCTTTCTGCGAAAGGATTCAGTCGCGGATGTCGTCAATGAAACACTCGCGCGCAAGCTTTGCCTCGTCGCCGACGACGATGAGGAAGTTCCACGTCTAACGCTCGCCGCCGTCCTGCTTTGTACGCGCGATCCCCTTAAATGGCTTCCCCATGCGTACATACAAGCCGTCAGTTACGCGGGTGAGCGCGCCGATGTCAACTATCAGACTGACGCGCGTGACATTGGAGGCCCACTTGACCAGCAGGTCGAGGAAGCGCTACACTTTGTGCGTCGAAATATGACGATACGTGCGACCAAGACTATGGCCCGGGCTGAGGGACCCCAGTTCAGTGAGAGGGCCGTGTTCGAAGCGATCGTCAATGCGGTTGCCCACCGCGATTATTCGATGGCGGGTTCTCGGATTCGCCTCCACATGTTCGGAGATCGCCTTGAACTATATGTCCCTGGCGCGCTGGTAAATACGCTCTCCGTCGACAGCCTGCACCTGAGGCAAGCCAGCCGGAACGAACTCATCGTGTCACTGTTAGCCCGTTGTCGCGCGCGTAGCGGTTTCGGTCGGGAGCATTTGATGGATAAGCGCGGCGACGGCGTAGATATCATCCTTGAAGAAAGCCAACAGCTAGCCGGTCGCAAGCCGGAGTATAGCCTCATTGAAGAAAACGAGTTAAGGTTGTTGATCTGGGCGGCGACATAGATGCCGGGCAAGATAAGGAAGGGAAGACATCGGTGCCTGAGTTCAAGAGTATTGTGTGTCTAGCTAACTCCCGGAAATTGACGGGAAGGTGCATCGCTGGCAGGGAGTGGACATTTGAGCAGCGAGTCGGCAATTGGGTCCGGCTTGTGAGTGAGCGCGAAAACCAGGAAGTGTCGGAGTACGAGCGCCAATATGTAGACGGTAGCGATCCTCGGGTACTCGATATCATCGACATTCCGATTCTGGAACCGCAGCCCAAATGCTATCAGACTGAGAATTGGCTGCTTGATCCCAATTACTATTGGGAGAAAAATGGCAGGTTTTCACGGCTTGATCTGCACAAACTCGTGGATCCAGTCGCCCGTTTATGGATTGACGGACAGAGCACGTACCACGGTCGGAATGACAGAATATTGCTTGAATCGGCCGATCCGGTTTCCGAATCGTTGCGTCTGATTCATGTTGAAAGCCTGAAACTCTCTGTATTCAAACCCGGTGAAGCCTTCGGAAATCTGAAGCGGCGCGTACAGGGACGGTTCTCACATGCGGGGAGCGCGTACGGCCTTTGGGTCACCGATCCCGAATACGAGCGCGAATACCTCTCGAAGCTGGATGGCAGCTATGAGATTGGGGAATCATACCTCACTATCAGCCTTGGGGAACCATTCGAGGGAGCGTGTTACAAGCTGATTGCTGCGATAATTCCCGCTGAATGAGGATAACGTCATGAGCGCGACGGTCAACACCGTATTTACCATTGGCCATTCCATCCACGACGAGGACTCCTTCATCTCGCTTCTGCAAATGCATCGGGTCACGGCCGTGGCCGATGTTCGCTCCGCGCCGTACAGTCGCTTCAATCCCCAATTCAATCGCGACTCTTTGGACGGATGTCTCAAGAACAATGGGATAGAGTATTCGTTTTTCGGTCGTGAGCTGGGCGGTCGATTCAATGACCCCACTTGTTACGTCGACGGGCGGGTGAACTATGACCGTGTTGCGGCGACCGAGTCGTTCGGGCGTGGCCTGGACAAGATAGTAAAAGGCGCGACCGATCACCGAATCGTGCTTCTGTGTGCGGAGCGTGAGCCGCTCGATTGCCATCGGACGCTCCTTGTCGCACGGGCGCTTGAAGAGCAGGGAATTGATGTCGTGCACATCCATGCTGATGGCCGGCTGGAGGCGCATTCCGACGCGATGGATCGTTTGCTCATGCGCTTCAACTTGCAACCGGACGGCGATCTATTCCGTTCATTACAACCACGAGAAAAGCTGGTCGCAGAGGCCATTGCACTGCAGGAAAAACGGATCGCATTTGTGAAAGAGAATCCGGCATCCGCAACTCAGAGGTCAATCCAATGAAAATATCTACCATCGGATTCACGAGAAAGCCCGCACGCCGTTTTTTCGATCTGCTTCGCGAGTCGGGTGCCAGGCGTGTCGTGGACGTGCGGCTCAACAATGGGTCACAATTGGCCGGTTTCGCGAAGAAGGATGACCTCGCGTATTTTCTGCGTGAACTCTGTGAGATGGATTACGTTCACCTGCCTGAACTGGCGCCGACGAAGGAGTTGCTGGACGACTACAGGAAACGACGTTGCGATTGGCAGACCTATGAGGTACGTTTTAACGCGCTTATGTGTGAGCGGCGGATCGAAAAAGCCGTTTCGAAAGAGATCGTCAAAGACGGATGCCTGCTTTGCAGCGAGGATAAACCGCACCGCTGCCATCGACGGCTTGTCGCAGAGTACCTGAAACAGCATTGGGGCGACGTTGAAATTGTCCATCTCGGATAGGAAGCACCGCAAGAACATCCCCGCCTCGGAGTCATTCATACCGATGATGGTGGATCGCATTGTCGCGCGCTTCGCCCCCTATCGCTTAATCCTGTTCGGCTCACATGCACGGGAAACAAACGGCAAGTGGAGCGACGTGGATTTCCTGGTCGTGTTGCCGAACGCCACCGATAAGCGTCAGGCCGCCGTCGAGATACATCGGACGTTGGGCGATTTGCCCGTGGCCAAGGACATTGTCGTGACCACCCCGGAGGAGATCGACCGTCGCGGCCATCTCGTCGGTAGCGTGCTATATTCTGCGCTCCGGGAGGGGAAAACCATCTTTGAACGAAACGGATCGCCTTCCTGAGGCGAGTCACTTACTTCATAGGCGAATCTGCGACAATCCGACATTGGGGCAACGTTGAAATCTCCCATCTTTGATGAGGAAAGTGGACCATGGCAGTAACCAACCGTGAACGCGTCGGAAAAGTGCTTGATCTGTTGAAGGCGGGATTGGGTCCATTCGCCGATCGCGAAGTAAAGAATGCAATTAAGGCGAAGCGATTGGATGAATACGGCTTCCACCAGTTTCACGATGACCCGAAACTCAAGGGCAAGTCTGTCACGGAGTGGGACGCGGCCGCCCTGCTGAAGTTGATGTGGGACACGTGGAACGACGTGTTCAGATATACGCTCGGACATACTGACCGCAGTCTTGTCTCCGAACTGCGTGATTGGCGCAACAAGTGGGCGCACCAGGAGCACTTTTCAAGCGACGATACGGACAGGACGCTCGATTCCGCGGAACGGCTGCTAACGGCGGTCTCGGCATCTCAGGCGGGCGAAGTGAATCGTATGAAGATGGAGCTTCGCCGCCTGGTGATGGATGAGCAGGCGAGAGGAGAGAAACGCAAGGCAGCGGGTACCCTTATCGAGTCTGCGGGCGCCGGTGCATTAAAGCCCTGGCGCGAGGTGGCGATGCCGCACAACGACGTGGCTACGGGCGGGTACCAGCAGGCGGAGTTCGCCGCGGATCTGTGGCAGGTGCATCTCGGAGAGGGCTCGGATGAGTACCGCGACCCGCAGGAGTTCTTCCGTCGCACGTATCTCACCGAGAGCCTGCGACGTCTGCTGGAAGGCGCGGCAGGGAGGCTGGCTGGCAGGGGTGGCGATCCAGTTGTACAGTTGCAGACCAACTTCGGCGGTGGCAAGACGCATTCCATGTTGGGGCTTTACCACCTGTTTTCAGGAATGGCGCCCGAAAAGCTCGAGGGAATGGACGAGGTGCTGGCAGGAGCGGCGGTTGAAAAGCTTCCATCCGTACGGCGCGTGGTACTGGTTGGAAACCGGATATCGCCTGGGAATCCGGCAGAGAAGTCGGACGGTACCGTGGTACGGACATTATGGGGTGAGCTGGCGTACCAGCTTGGCGGCCGAGATGCATTCGAGCGGGTCCGGGCGGACGACGAACAGGCGACGAATCCCGGAGATACGCTGCGCGAGCTTCTAATCGAATACGGGCCTTGCGTGGTGCTTATCGACGAATGGGTATCCTACGCGCGTCAGCTCCACGATGAAGGCGACCTGCCCGCCGGCACTTTTGAGACCCAGTTTACCTTTGCACAGGCGCTCACAGAATCAGTGAAGCTCACTGGCAATTGCCTGCTGGTGATTTCCCTTCCGGCTTCAGATACGTCGGATTCGAGCTCGCCGCATACCGGGGCCGACGATGCGGAGGTGGGCGGGATTCGTGGCCGAAGTGCCCTCGAACGTCTGCGCAACGTACTCGGACGTGTGGATTCGCCCTGGCGGCCGGCAAGCGCTGAAGAGAGTTTCGAGATCGTTCGACGGCGGCTTTTTGAACCGCTGGCGGGAACGGACGCGTACAAACAGCGGGATGTGACGGTGCGGGGTTTCGCTGAACTTTACCGATCGCAGCAGGTGGAGTTTCCGGCCGATTGCCGGACGATGGACTACCAGCGCCGCATTCAGGCCGCGTACCCTATCCATCCGGAGATATTCGACCGCCTCTACACGGACTGGTCCGCGCTGGCCGGGTTCCAGCGAACACGTGGCGTTTTGCGACTGATGGCTGCGGTGATCCATAGCTTGTGGGAGAGTGGAGACCGCAATCCGCTGATTCTGCCGTCCACGATTCCCATTGACGATCAGCGCGTCCAGAATGAGTTGACGCGGTACCTGCCGGAAAACTGGACACCTGTTATCGAGAAAGACGTCGACGGACCGAGCGCCTTGCCGCTCAGGATCGACGCAGAGACTCCGAACCTGGGCAAACTCTCCGCGGCTCGGCGCGTGGCGCGCACCGTCTATATCGGCTCCGCGCCAACCTCTGCCGCGGCGCACCGTGGAATCGATGATTCCCGCGTCAAACTCGGCTGCGTGATGCCGGGGGAGGCGCCGGCTATATTCGGCGACGCACTGCGCCGGTTGGCGGCGGCGGCAACCTATCTGTATCAGGACAGCGCACGGGTGTGGTATGCCACGCAGCCCACGGTCACCAAGCTGGCCGAAGATCGCGCAGAACAGTTGAGGGGACAATCCGACGAGGTAACGTCTGAACTCGAAAAGCGACTCAAATCGGATCTTCGGACGCAGGGAGACTTCGAGCGTATCCATCCAATGCCGCAATCTGGGGCGGACGTGCCCGACGATCTGGACGCGCGGCTTGTGGTACTCTCGGCAGAGCAACGGTATTCCAGAGAGGCGGACAACGCGGCCGAGGTCGCCGCAAAAGAAATCCTGGAAATGCGCGGGAACACACCGAGGCTCTATCGGAATACGCTGGTCTTCCTGGCTGTGGACAGGGTGCGGTGGCAAGACCTCGACGAAGCCCTTCGCCGGTATCTTGCCTGGGAATCGATCCTCCGGGACAGGGTCGAACTGAACCTGGACCCTCACCAGGCTCGCCAGGCCGAAAATCAGAGGAATGCGGCTGACGACACCGTCACAGCACGACTTCCGGAGGCATATCAATGGTTACTGGTGCCGGAACAGTCGAGTCCACAATCTTCGATGTCGTGGAATGCCATCCGGCTGACCGCATCGGGCGGGCTTGCAGAACGCGCTTCGAAGCGCCTGCTCAGCGACGAGATGCTTATTTCCTCGCTTGGCGCTACGATTTTGCGAAAACATCTCGACGACGTGCCGCTTTGGCGTGGCGAACACGTGGAAGTGCGGCAACTCGTGCAGGACTTCGGTCAATTCCTTTACTTGCCCCGGCTCGCGGGTCCGGACGTCCTCACGCGCGCGATCCAGGACGGTGTGGGACTGCTTACATGGAAACTCGACAGCTTTGCCTATGCCGAGAGTTACGACGAAGAAGTGAATCGATATCTGGGGATGAGGAAGCAGGAGACCGTAACCGTTACACCAGAGAGTCGTGCGCTTGTCGTAAAACCGGACGTTGCTGGCGAACAGATAGAACGTGAGAAGCCTCGAGAACAGAAAGAACCGACGCCTGGCGATCCTGAGGAAGTAAGTGGAGGTGAAGGCACGTCACCAGAACCGCCGGAACCACCCAAGCCGAAAGCCCGGCGATACCACGGCGCTGTAACGCTGGACGCCCAACGGGTGGGTCGCGACGCCAGCCAGATCGCAGACGAAGTGATCGCACATCTGTCGGGGATCGTGGGCTCCGAAATTAGCGTCACGCTGGAGATCCACGCGGAGATACCCGACGGGGCTCCGGAGAACGTGGTGCGAACCGTCACGGAGAACAGCCAGACACTGAAGTTTGAGAGCCACGGATTCGAGGAGTCGTAGAATAGCGAAGGACCATGCGGGCGGGACTTACGTGAGGCAGGGGGGTACTACGGGAGTGGTGCCCCCTTTATTTCGTTTTGACGAGCGAAGGCATATGGAGTTCACGATTGGCCAGATCGTACGCCTTGTGTCCAATCCGTCATTCAGGGGCGCGGTCGTCAAGTATTGAATTTGTTGGGATCGATTGGTTATATATGAAGACACCTTTGCATGAGCGATCCCAGTCGAATTTCGGTAAATTGGACCAAAAAGATGCCTGGAGCGACCAGGATCGAGATGATCTAGCCTCCGCATCCTTGCATTACGCGTCGACGGTCTACCCGGAGGAGGAGGACCTTGTTCGATCCGGGCGACGTGGTAGTGCTTGACTATTCTGGCGTTACGGGTGTCAATCGTCGACGGATTGTAGTCATTTCCTTTCTGGACTCGCCGGCTTCGCCAAGTTCATGGCGAAAGCCCTTGATGCGCTCTTGTGATCAGTCACCAGCACCGAGGGCAGGATGCCCTCGGTGCTGGGCTCTCGCCTCCCGAAAAGCGGCAGCATAGTTTTACAGGTATCCGCGGACACCCGTAAGGAAAGGATTCCATGTCCGATTTCAATTATACGTCAGACGAAGTCGCGTCACGCGGTGAATCTATGTACATAAATCAGATTCGGGACAAGTTGAATCCCGAGCACAAAGGCAAGTACCTGGTCATTGACGTTGAAACCGGTGAATATGTCATCAACCATGACGACCTGGCGGCCACGAAACAGTTACTTGCCAGACATCCCGATGCGGTCATCTACGGTTTACGAATCGGGTATCC
Organism: uncultured bacterium; assembly: GCA_964551635.1. GTDB lineage: Bacteria > Latescibacterota > UBA2968 > UBA2968 > JAAXHE01. Next base: position 10,295 of record CAZKDZ010000099.1, read on the forward strand.
GAGCGCCTATCGCATCGGTAGCGGGTCTTCGGTGGCCACACGATGCTTACCCGACGGGTTACAGCTAACTTTCTGATGGCGAGTTGGTGACGTTAACTGACGCGCCACGTATACCCATCGAAATTTGATCCAACTCACCGGTCCGAGCAGAGCGGCCGATATTGAATTTACATTGACTACGGCGCGGGTGGTCCCGGGCGTCTCGTTGTTGCGTTCCAGGAGGTTTTCGAGTCAAACGGAGGAATGAACCATGGCATTCTCACCTGCGATTCATGAAACGGACCTTGGGCAAGGGGTGTGTATTTCGGCGCCGGCGGGGGATTCCTACCAGAATGCAGCCGGCGGTCTGAAGGCGGTCCTGGAGGAGACCCTTTCGGGGCATGTGGACGTGCTTCCGGACGAGAAGCTGGATGCAGACGGCCGCCACGTTGTCGCGCTGGGGAATATGATGGACAGCGCGTTCCTGCGAACCCTCTACTTCCGGGCTTATGACCTGACCGACCGGGTGTGGCCGGGTCCCGGAGGGTGGGTGGTGCGCACGATGCCACATTCATTGGACGGCGTGGGGCAGGTCGTGGTGGCGGGCGTGAGCAGCGCGGAGGACATCGGCGATGCGGCCGGTTCGCTGTGTCGTTCGATAGCCGGTAACGGTCCGGTACTGCCGTTCCAATACGAGGTCCATCCGGGCAGATGGTCCGATCTGTACGTGGAGCCGGCGAACGAGCTGTTGGCCAAGAGCAACCGTGACATCGAGCAGGAATCCATCGGCGGCGGATCGGGCGACTGGACCTATATGATGGTTATCGCCGATATCGGGATGCTCGCGGTGCAGACCGGGAATCAGGTGCTGATGTCGATGTTCTGCCATCAGATCCGCCACTTCACCCGCACGCGCTGGTTCGAGCGGACGCTGGAAGACCCCACGTTGATCCACGGGTTCATCCGCGTGCTTCTGCTTCCGTTCACGATCCTGGAAAACCATCCCGCGCTTCCCGCCGCACAGCGGGAGGAGACGCTCGAGGCGCTGCTGGGACTCTTCAGATCCGCGGAGGGGGCCGGCAATACCGGACTGCTGAGTTGCGTGGGCGTGGACCGCGTGCGCCAGAATCATCAGACCCGTTCCGCGCTCGATATGTTTTACGGTGGCCGCTATTTCCACCAGGTGCACGGGCTCGCGGAGGGGTTGGCGTGGATGAAGCTGGCGGAGGTCTTCTTTGCGCCGCAAATGGGATCGAACAAGCCGGTGTGCGACTCGTGGGGCCATCAATGGGGGGCCTCGCTGTTCAACACGGCGGACTACGCGCTCGCAGCAGGGAAGATGGACTACTTTTCGAGCCCGCCCTATCTGGAGGGCGTGGACCGGGCGCTCATGGCACACAGCAACCTGGAACGAGGCCCCGAACAATACTGCCGTATGGCCGCGGCGGTCACGGGCAACGACGAATACCTGCAGCTCTGTGAATCCATTGACGAAGGCGCGGCGGCGGAACGGACCATTCGAGGCGCAGAGGAGCCCCTCCGGACATGGGTGACCGGGCGCCAGGCGGCGGTGCCGGAACGGTTGGGCCGGGTCGGCGTGGCCCCTCTGTCGCGGTTGTTCTACGATTCTCTCGAAGAATACACGACGTTTGCGCCTGTGAACGGCATCTATCTGAGGAATCTGCCCTACGAACAGACGTTCGACAAGGTGTTCTTCCGCTCCGGATGGACGGACCAGGACGACTACCTTCTGCTGGACGGGATCTCGGGGGGCTCGCATTCCTATCAGGACGGTAATTGCATCGTGCGTTACACCAGCCGCGGCGCCTCCTGGTTCAGGTTTGCCGGTGGCCACCAGCCGGCGACAGTCCGTGACTACACGGGCGTGAGCGTTTCTGTCGACGGCGCCGGCCCGGGGTGCGAGTCCCGGTACGTGGCGCTGCGGTATCTGTACGAAGGGGAGACCCTTGCCGTGGCCGGCACGTCGATGACCTATCCGGAGCAGGGCGACTGGTACCGGCATATCGTGTACAGCCGCGACGGGTGGTTTCTGGTGATCGACGAGGTCTGGCCCGTGGTGGCGGGTGAGTTTCTCGTGGAGTGCCGGTGGCACATTCTGGGCGACACGACCCTTACAGACGGCCAGTTGCAGTCGGTTCAGGGCGACGCGCAACTGAACATGCGCCACGCGGGGAGCGGACGCCGGGAATTGGTACCTTCGGACTACTGGTGCGCGGAAGACCACTCGCGGTGGGTCCAGCGTTCACTTGCGGCGCTCGAGCCCGGAACGGGGACACGGATGGCAACGCTATTCTGGACCGATCCGGTCGATGGCGGCAGGGATTTCAGGCTGGTCGAGGAGAAGAACGGTTTTCGCATCGACGGCGGCGGCCAGGCAGCCACGGTTATACTCACGGAGGGTATTGAGACTCCGCGGGTCACGACATCCGGCGCGATGCTGCCCACGGCCGGACGGGCTGTGGATGGGTCGGATTCCGCGTCATTTCAGGTTGCCGGCGCCGAATCGAAGCCCGTCTGGCGAACGCGGTGCGCGGATGCCGTGAGCGCATTGGACATCGGGCAGGATCGAGGATTCGCGGGCGACGACGGCGGGGTGACCGCGTTCAATTCTGACGGCGATCAGCTGTGGAATCGAGAGATCGACGGAGGCGTCCTTGCCATTGCGGCCATGGATGATGGCGGTGCAGCCGCGGGAGGCGACGGGGAAACCGTATACAGGCTGGATGCAACGGGAGACACCGTCTGGTCCTGTCGGATCGAATGGCAGCCCATGAACTGGGATAGCTGGTCCCGGAAGAACTGCGTGGTATTGAGCCTCGCAGCCGGAGATATCGACGGGGACGGACGTGAAGAAATACTAGTCGGATGCGCGGACCGTCACGTGTACGCTTTCGACGCCGAAGGCAGCCTGCTGTGGCGTTCTCCCTGCCAGTGGGGACCGCCGTTATGTCTGGATACCGTTCGCCTGACGGACGGGCAGGAGCGCCAGACGCTCGCAGGCCTGGCGGACCCGGCCATTCACGCGCACACGCTGGTCTTCGCGAAGGACGGAACGCTCGGGAAACCCCTCCGGCGGCCCGATATCGTCAGCTGGTCGATTCCCTCCTGGTCGCGCTGCCTGCGCGTAGCGGACGTGGATGGGGACGGCCGGGACGAGGTCATCAGCGGGGTGGATACCAATCACCGGCAGTTGATCGTCTATGGGCGGGGCGGCGAGGTGATCTGGGACGCGGATATGGGCGGGGCCGTACTCTCTGCGGAGTTTCACGACGGACGCCTGTTTGCCGGAGCGTCCAATGGTTTCGTGCAGTGCTTCGACGCTGGCGGCAGCCGCTTGTGGCATCGGCTTCTCGTCGAGCCCGTGGCCGGCCTGGCGCCTGATGGAGATGGAGGATGCATGGCGGCACTGAGAAGCGGGCTCGTGGTGAATCTCGACGGTTCCGGCGAGATCCGGACGACTGACGCAGGGAACTCGGAAGTGACGGTTACAGATTGGGCATCCGGCTGGCCGGACGGTGGCCTGCTGGTGGGCCGAAAGAATGGAGCCCTGGAACTCTTCCGGTAGGCGTCGAGCACGCCTGTTCATCTGATTAATTTCAATTGGAAAAAGACAACAGTCAATTTACCACAAAAAGCACAAAAGGCACAGAAGGCGACGATGCGAAACCGGGGTATCGAGGTTGTTCAAATGGATGAGATTTCCCTTAACGCCCAGTGACGTCAAGTATCCGGGACCCTTGACGTCAATTCGCCTCTGTTCTTCTGTACATATTCGACATTCAGATCCACGAACAATTGCGAATCAAGGCTAATCCTGCTTAATCCTGGTAGGTTTTTATCCTGCCCATCCTGTCCATCCATGTAAACTGCCGCTTTGTGGTATCAGAAATCATGTTAGCAGAAAGGAATGTGAAATGACATTCCGCAATCCCGTTCACGAGACGGATCTCGCGTGCGGCGTCTGTATTTCAGCGCCCGGTGACGAGTGGTATCAGGCCGCGTCGAAGCGCATTCAGTCCGCCCTGCACGGCGTGCTTTCAGACTACGTGGAGATTCTGCCGGGTGCGCGGCTGGATGCTGGCGGGCGCCACGTGATCGCGCTCGGGAACATGATGGACAGCGGTTTTCTGAAGACGCTGTATTTCCGCGCGTACGATTTGACGGATCGGGTCTGGCCGGGTCCCGGCGGGTGGGCCGTCCGTACCGCGCCGCATTCCCTGGAAGACGTCGGGCACGTGGTCGTCGTGGGCGTGAGCAGCGCCGGGGACGTTACCGGGGCGGCGGATGCCCTCAGTGCTGCGATCGTCGAGGCGGGCGCCGCGCTTCCATTTCAATACCGCGTGTGCCCGGGGCGATGGTCGGATCATTACCTCGTGCAGGCGCGGAAGCGGCTGGAGGCCGGCGACGCCCACCTGGAGCGGGAGCATACCAGCGGGGCGGGCGACTGGACCTATATGCGCGCGATCGGGGACATCGGGATGCTGGCGGTCCGCACCGGGCAGGAAGCGTTGATGGAGATGTTCTGCCGTCAGGTCTGTCATTTTGCGCGCACACGGTGGTTCGAGCGCCATCTTCCGGACCCTCCGCAGATCCACGGGTTCCTGAGGACGATGCTGCTTCCGTTCACGATTCTGGAAAACCATCCGTCCATTTCTACAGAAATGCGAGAGGAAACCCTGGACGCCCTCCTGGCGCTATACCGATCGGGTGAAGGGGCCGGGAACAACGGATTTCTGAGCCACGTCGGCGTGAACAGGGTCCGGCAGAACCACCAGACCCGGTCGGCGCTGGATCTCTTTTATGGGGGACGGTATTTCCACCAGGTGCATGGGTTGGCCGAAGGCAGGGCGTGGATGAAGCTGGCGGAGGTGTTCTTTGCGCCGCAGATGACGTCCAACAAGCCGGTTTGTGACTCGTGGGGACACCAGTGGGCGGCTTCGTTATTCAATACGGCGGACTATGCGCTGGCGTCGGGGCTCTCGGATTATATTTCGAGCAAGCCGTTCCTGGAGGGCGTGGACAGGGCGCTGATTGCGCACAGCAACCTGGAAAAAGGCCCGCAGCAGTACTTTCTGATGGCCGCGACGGCGACGGGGAACGATGAATACCTGCACCCCTGCGGCGTCTCCGACGAAGATGCCCTGGCCGGACAAGCCCTGAGCGGGCGGGAAGAGCCGCTTCGATCGTGGGTGACGGGGCGACGGGCACTGCCGCCGGAAAGGCTGGGAAGTGTGGGCGTGGCGCCGCTCTCGCGGCTGTTCTACGATTCGTTGGAGGGTTCCAGCGGTTATGCGCCCGAGGGCGTGTACCTGCGCGACGTGCCGTTCGAGCAGGCATTCGACAAGGTCTTCTTCCGTTCCGGCTGGTCGGACGACGACGACTATCTGCTGTTGGACGGCATTTCAGGCGGGTCCCATTCGTATCAGGACGGCAATTGCATCGTGCGGTATACGGGGCGCGGACGGAACTGGTTTGGAGATCGCGTGGGTCCGGCCTCGGTTCGGGACCACAACGGGGTGAACATCGCCGTGGACGGTGCGGGCCCGGGACGTGAGTCGCGATACGCGACCCTGCGTTACCTTGAGGAGGGTGAAGCGTTTTCTGTGGCAGGCTCGTCGATGCGATATCCCGGTCAGGGCGACTGGTATCGCCATATCGTATACGGCAGGGCGGGGTGGTTTCTCGTGGTGGACGAGATCTGGGCGCGGGTGGCGGGAGAGTTCCTGGTTGAGGGCCGCTGGCACGTGCTCGGTGAGGTGACGCTGTCCGCCGGGGTCCTGCGTTCGGTTCAGGGGAATGCGACATTGAATATGCGGCACGCGGGCTGCGCGTCGCAGGACCTGATACGGGTGACTTCGGCCCTGGAAAAGGGTGGCATGCGATGGATCCAGCGCTCATTGAAGGCGCTTCAGCCTGGCGAAGGGGTGAGGTACGCGACCCTCTTCTGGAGTGATGATCAGGAACAGGGCCGCGAGTATGCGCTGGAACCGGATGGGTCGGGTTATCGCATCGAGGGGCAGGGCAGGGCGGTGACGGTCTCGTTCGCGGCGGAAAGTACGGAGGTGAACCTGGAAGCCGATGCCGTCGTCCTCCCGGCCGCCGGCCGCATCGTCGAAATAACGGACCCGGGGCCGTTTGTCATCGCGCCGGGCGAGTCGAAACCGGTGTGGCGCGGCGCATGCGGCGGAAGGGTGGCGTCGGTCGATGCGTGGGAGGGGGGCTGCTTCGCGGGCGACGACAGTGGAGGCATCACGGCGTTCGACCGAAACGGCGGGAGACGATGGTCTCATTCAATATCGGGAGGTGTCCGGACGGTGCTGGCCCTTGCCGACGGCGGGGTCGTGGCCGGTGGGGAGGCAGAAGCCGTACACCGGCTGGACGGGTCGGGCCGCGAGGTATGGTCCTGTCAACTCGAGTGGCAACCGATGAACTGGGACTACTGGACGTGGCTGAACTGTGAGGTGCTGAGCCTGGCGGCCGGCGATATCGACGGCGACGGAAAAGACGAGATTCTGGCCGGATGTGCGGATCGCCACGTCTACGCGTTCGACGACGGGGGCCATCTGTTGTGGCGTTCGGCATGCCAGTGGGGCCCGCCCACGTGCCTGGCGGTGGCGCGGTTGCGGCCTGGGGACCGGCGTCAGGTGCTGGCGGGGATGGCGGACCCTTCGATTCACGGATGCATCCGGGTGTTCGAGTCTGACGGGGTGTGTGAACAGACGCTGTCGCGGCCGGATATCATGAGCTGGTCGATTCCGTCGTGGTCGAAGTGCGTTGGCGTGGCCGACGTGGACGGGGATGGATGGGAGGAGGTGCTCAGCGGCGTGGATACCAACCACCGACAGTTGATCGTATATGACCGGGATGGGAAGGTGTTGTGGGATGCGGATATCGGGGGTGCGGTGGTGTCGGTCAACGCCTGTGAGGGACGGGTGTACGCCGGGGCATCCAACGGTTTTGCGCAGTGTTTCGCGGCGGACGGCACACGCCTGTGGAGCCGGTTTCTGGCCGAACCGGTGGTCGGACTGGCGCCACGTGGAGACGGCGGGTCTCTGGCGGCCCTGGGAGGCGGACGCGTTGTTAGCCTTGATGGGTCCGGAGGGATCCGTAAGACTGATGCAGGTTACTCGGAAGTGACGGCTACAGATTGGGCATCCGGCTGGCCGGACGGTGGTCTGCTCGCAGGCCGAAAGAATGGCGCGCTGGAACTCTATCGGTAGGCGACGGGAACGCCTGTCCATACATGTAAACTCCCGCTTTGTGGTTTCAGATGTCATGTACGCAGAAAGGACTGCGAGATGATCTTCCGCAAACCGATTCATGTGACGGATCTGTCTTCGGGCGTATGTATTTCCGCGCCCGATGGCGATTTGTATCAGGCAGCGGCGAAGCGTCTTCAATCCGCCCTGAGAGATGCGCTTTCGGACGTCGTGGAGATTCTGCCGGCCGCGCGGCTCGACGCCGGAGGGCGTCATGTAATCGCGCTGGGGAACATGATGGACAGCGCGTTTCTGAAAACGATGTATTTCCAGGCATACGATCTGACGGACAGGGTCTGGCCGAGCCCGGGCGGATGGGCGCTCCGTACCGCGCCCCACTCCCTGGAAGACGCGGGGCACGTGATCGTCGTCGGCGTGAGCAGGGCCTGCGACGTGTCCGACGCGGCGGATGCACTTGCCATTGCGATCAAGGCGGCGGGTTCAAAGTTCCCGTTTCAGCATCGGGTCAAGCTGGGTGAGTGGTCGGACCTGTACCTGAAGCCGGCGCGGGAGCGGCTGAATCAGGGTGACGAGGAACTGGAGAGGGAGTTCACGAGCGGTCCCGGAGACTGGACCTACATGTGGGCTATCTCCGAGATCGGGATGCTGGCGGTTCAGACGGGCATGGTGGAACTGATGTCGATGTTCTGCCGGCAGGTCTGCAACTTCGCGCGCACGCGGTGGTTCGAGCGCCACCTGCCGGATCCGCCGCAGATTCACGGGTTCCTGAGGACCATGCTGCTTCCGTTCACAGTTCTCGAGAATCATCCGGGCCTTCCCGCGGACCTTCGCGAGGAGACGCTCGAAGCGTTTCTGGGGTTGTACCGGTCCACGGAAGGCGCCGGAAATTCCGGGTTCCTCGGCCACGTAGGGGTGGACCGCGTACGGCAGAACCACCAGACCATGTCAGGGCTGGACCTCTATTACGGAGGCAGGTACTTCCACCAAGTGCATGGACTTGCCGAGGGGCGGGCATGGATGAAGCTGGCCGACGTCTTCTTCGCGCCACAGATGGCGTCGAATAAGCCGGTCTGCGATTCCTGGGGTCACCAGTGGGCGTTCTCGCTGTTCAATACCGCCGATTACGCATTGGCGTCGGGCAAGATGGACTATTTCTCGAGCAAGCCGTATCTGGAGGGAGTGGACCGGGCGCTGGTCGCCCACAGCAATCTCGAAGGAGGGCCGCAACAGTATATGTTGATGGCCGCGGCGGTGACGGGAAACGACGAATATCTGCAGCTTTGCCGGACATCCGACGAGGACGCCCTGGCCGGCAAGGCGGTTCGGACAAACGTGGAGCCGTTCCGGACGTGGGTGACGGGACGAGGCGCCGCAGCGCCGGAAAGGATGGGCCGTGTGGGCGTGGCTCCGCTCTCGAGGCTGTTCTACGACTCTCTGGAGGACATCGGGGGATTCGCGCCGGAGGGCGTTTACGTTCGGGATGTGCCGTACGAACAGACCTTCGACAAGGTCTATTTCCGATCGGGCTGGACGGACGACGACGACTACCTGCTGCTATGCGGCATCTCCGGCGGCTCCCATTCCTATCAGGACGGAAACTGCATCGTCCGGTACACGGGCCGCGGAAAGAACTGGTTTGGGGGTCGCGTGGGTCCGGCATCGGTCCGGGAACACAACGGGGTGAGCGTCGCGGTTGACGGCGCGGGGCCGGGATGCGAGTCCCGGTATGCGGGGTTGCGGTACCTTTCGGAGGGAGAAAGCCTGTCTGCCGCCGGGACGTCGATGGGGTATCCCGGCCAGGCGGACTGGTATCGTCATATCGTGAACAGCCGCGCCGGGTGGTTTCTGGTCATCGACGAAATCCGGGCGAAGACCGAAGGCGAGTACCTGATGGAGTGTCGCTGGCACGTGTATGGGGACGTGGAAAGTTCCGACGGTTCGATTCGAGCGGTCCAGGAGGACACGAGACTGGAGATGCGGCACACGGGGAGCGGGTCTCAGGAATTGATTCCGGTGGCGTCTGCGCTGGCGAAGGAGGGCACACGGTGGGTTCAGCGGTCGCTGGAAACGCTGAAATCGGGTGAAGCGGTGAGATTCGCCACCCTGTTCTGGAGCGACGAAGAGGCGCGGCCAAGGACGTTTGCGATGTCTCCCGAAGCGTCAGGCTACAGGATTGAAGGCGAGGGGACGGTCGCCACCGTCTCCCTTTGTGCCGAGTGTGCCGATGTCGAGATCAGCGAGGCCGCGGCGGTCCTCCCCACTGCGGCTGGCGCCGTGGACGGGTCCGATGCGGGTCCGTTTGTCGCAGGTAAAGGAGAAGCGATGCCGGCCTGGCGAGGATCATGCGGCGCACCCGTCACGGCAATGGACGTGTGGGAGGGGGGCTGCTTCGCGGGCGACGATGACGGCGGCATCACGGCATTCGACCGGACCGGCGATCCCCGTTGGACCCATCGTATGCCGGGCCGCATCCGAACGGTTCTCGCCCTTGCCGACGGCGGTGTGGTCGCCGGCGGGGATCGCGAAGCCGTGCGCCGGCTGGACGCATTGGGAAGGGAGATGTGGACGCATCAACTCGAGTGGCAACCGATGAACTGGGACTACTGGACGTGGCTGAATTGCAAAGTCCTGAGTCTGGCGTCCGGAGATATCGACGGCGACGGCAGAGACGAGATTCTGGCCGGCTGCGCCGACCGTCACGTTTATGTGTTCGATGAGGGCGGCACGTTGATGTGGCGGGCCGCCTGCCAGTGGGGCCCGCCCACCTGCCTCGCGGTGGCAAGGCTGCATGACGGCGACGGGCGCCAGGTGCTCGCGGGGATGGCGGACCCGTCGATTCACGGGTGCGTCCGGGTGTTCGATTCCAGGGGCGCCTGCGTGCAGACGCTCTCGCGGCCGGACGTCATGAGCTGGTCCATTCCGTCCTGGTCGAAGTGTCTTCTCCCAGCCGATCTGAACGGGGATGGCATCGACGAGGTACTAAGCGGCGTGGATACGAACCACAGACAACTGATTGTCTACGGCGGAGACGGAGACGTGCTGTGGGATGCGGATCTGGGCGGCGCAGCGCTGTCCGTGGCGTTTGCGGAAGGGCGCGTCTACGCGGGCGCATCGAACGGTAACGTTCAGTGTTTCCAGGCGGATGGCCGCCGGTTGTGGTACCGTTTTCTGGCGGCGCCCGTGGTCGGCATGTCACCGAATCGCGGAGGCGGATGCACGGCAGCCCTCGGGAATGGCAGGGTCGTGGATCTGGATGGCGTCGGCGAGATCGAACGGTCGAGTGACGGGAGCGCAGTCTCCGCTGCCGTGGCGTTTCCCGAGGGCGGGCTGCTGGTGGGCAGACGGGACGGAACGATCGATTGCTTCGTATAGCGCAAGGCAAGACTCTTGAGGGGGGATCGGCAATGCATATCGAACGCCCGCGTCCGCTCGTACCGGAGACACCTCTGCGCTCGGCGACGCGGCTCCTGGTTGCCTCGCCCCGGTCCGGGCATGGCCGGTCGGCGGCCGAACGCATCCACCGGGCCTTGCGGGAGGTGCACGCAGGCGCCGAACTTCTGGACGACCCGACCGGCGACGTGCTGACGGCGGCTGACGGTCCGGTGATCGTCGTCGGGAACCTGTCGGACAGCCAATGCGTACGGGAACTCTACTTCCGGTTCCTGTGCGCGACGGACCTGTGGTATCCGGGTCCCGCGGGGTTCGAACTTCGGACGCTCTGCGACCCTTTCGGTACCGGCTGCAACGTCATCCACGCGGGATACAGCGACGCCGCCGGATCCGCGGCGGTCGCGGAGGCGTTCCATTCGAATCTCGACGATCCGATTCCGCACCTGGCGGCGCTGGAGGTCACGCGTCTGCCGATGTCGTCACGCGAGGCAGCTCAGGTCCGGGCGGAGCCGCTTCCTCCAACGGCGTGGCAGATCGCGAATACGATGCAGGGAGACCTGAAGGGTTATCTCTACTATCTGACAGGAGACCCGGAACTCGGAGAGGAATACCGCCGGGCGTGGGAGGCGGTTGTTGAAAGCGGTTATGTGAAGTCGGAAAAAATCGTCCAGGCACACCTCTACAGCCTCAGCCGTCTGCAGCCCTGGCGGCTGGTTGAGCACATGGACCTTTTCGGTGAGGCGGAACGGCTGGCCATCACCCGGTTCATCTATGGGTGGGCCGAAAGCGAGGAGGGTTGGCATCATGTAGGGCGCTGTCCACGGGTGGTGAGCATGCACGTGCCGAGGCAGAATCACGAACTCATTCCGGCCCTGGCATTGACCTGCGCGGCGGCCTATTTCCGGACGCATTTCCCCGAAGTGCCCGGTCCAGAGCGGTGGGAGGAGGTCGCCGGCCGGGCGTACGCGCCATACGGTCCTTCCTGGAAACCGCTGTGCGACGGACTTTGTCACGGCTGGTGGATGTCGCAGCCGGTGATGGTGGAATACGGACTCAACGACCCCTCGCACGGGTATTTCGAGCAGGGAGGCGCCAGACAGGCCGCGGACGCCGCGATCGCAGTCGTGAACAACGAGGGTTGGCTGCCGTCGGCCGGAGACAGCGATTTGAACCGGCAGTTTCCCGGCCCGAGCCTGCGGACGGCAGCGGCCTGGTATGACGACGGGCGGTACCGATTCGTCCACGACCTGGCTCCCCCTGACCGGCGTCTGATCAACCTGACGTCGCTCCCACGTGCGTTCGACGCCGGTGTGACTCCGAGAGTGCCCGATGATCGTACCGGCGTTACCGTTGTACCTGTCGACCCGCTTCTGTACCACGCCTGGGAACGGGACCCGCGTGGCGCGCCGGGAGTTGTCACAACGCCCCCGTCCGCGCCGATCGACCGGTGTTTCGACAAGCTCTCGGTGCGTACGGGATGGGAGCCCGATGATGACTTCCTGCTGATCGACGGTCTGGGGGGCGGCAGCCACTCCTACGACGACGCGGCCGGCATTCTGGAATACGCCCGGCTGGGCCTCTCGCTGATCGTGCAGGAGGACAGCTTCGTGCACTCGGCGCCCGAGCACATGTCGGCCGTTACGGTCGTGCGTGACGGCGAGTCCGGCGAGATTCCGGGATTCGCGATTCTGGAGGCGAACGAGACGGACGAAGACGGAAACGTGTACCTGCGCATCCGGTTGAAGGATTACGCGGGCGCGGACTGGGTGCGCGA
>CAZKDZ010000100.1:0-12497 GCA_964551635.1 uncultured bacterium
TGGGCGGATTGGGAATTCGCGATACGGATGCCGTGGTCGCGAAGATCCTGAAGAGCCTGGGTTCGGTTTGAACATCTCCCTTCTGTGTCAACCATGACGTCCGGCTCGCGGCGAAGTACGGCGCCGACAGGGTCTCAAGCGTAAACGAAAGGATCGGCAGCTTTCATGCAGCCGATCCTTTGTTTTTCCGTCGTGTTCCGGACTGCGCGCTCAGTCGTCCGCGGCCGTGGTCGCGGCCACAGCTTCCGCCTGCCCGTTGCCGCCGTGGGTTTCGTGGTCCAGCCTGACCGATACCAGTCTGGACACTCCCGCCTCTTCCATAGTAATGCCGTGGAGGCAGTCCGCCGCGTCCATCGTCACCTTGTTGTGGGTCACCACAATGAACTGGGTGTCGGCCGCGAACCGCTTGAGGACCCGCACGAAACGGGTGACGTTGGCATCGTCCAGAGGAGCGTCGACCTCGTCGAGGATGCAGAACGGACTGGGCTTGACCAGGTAGATCGCGAACAGGAGCGCAATCGCGGTGAGCGCCCGCTCTCCGCCCGAAAGCAGGTTGATGTGCTGGAGCCGCTTGCCTCTCGGGCGGGCGATGATCTCCAGAGGGGCTTCCAGAGGGTCTTCGTCCGGTGGCATCAGGAGGTCCGCCTGGCCTCCGTCGAAGAACGCCTCGAACGTCTTCCGGAAATTCTCCTTGATCTGATCGAACGTAACCATGAACCTGCCGCGGGCCGTCCTGTCGATCCGGGATATGGTCCGTTGAAGGGTTTCGGCCGCCTCGAGCAGGTCGCTCCGGTGTTTCGACATGAACTCGTGATGTTTTTTCTGTTCCTCGTACTCTTCAACGGCGCCCGGATTCACCGGACCCATCCGCCGGATCCGTTCGCGTAGTTCGTCTCTTTGCCCTTCCGCTATGTCAGCGTTGAACTCCGGATCGTCCAGTGCGCCCGCTTCTCTGACGTCCACCTCGTACTCATCCAGAATTCGCGCCCGCAGCGCCTCGGCGCCGGTTCTCAGTTCCGCCATCTCCGCCTGAAGCTGAACCAGACGGTCCCTGTTCTGATTCGCGCGGCGGTTCTTGTCCCGCACTTCCTCTTCGAGCTGCCGGGTATCCGTCAACAACGCCTGCTGGCGCTCCGCCTGTGCGTCCCGCTTCGATTCCAGTTCGTCCTGTCTGCGATGAAGGGTCTCCAGTTCCGTACCGGATTCCCGGGCTGCCTTCTCCAGGCCGAGTCTTTCCCTTCGCCGTTCCTCGCAGTCGGCGGCCAGTCGTTTCATCTCTCTGTCGGTCTCGGCCAGGTCCCGCGTCCACCTCTGCCCTTCGTGTTCGTGGCGGTCCACGCCGGCTGTCAGCGATGCGATCTCCACCTGCCGGCTTGAGAACGCGTCCTGTTCGGCACGCTGCCGATGTTCGTGCTCCCGCAGCGCCGCGTCCGCCTCACCCGTAGCCGCTTCCAGCTGCTCCCGGCGTTTCTCCAGCACGTTCAATTCCGCCGCCTCGGAAGCTATGGCCTCCCTCAGCCCGGTTTCGTCGGACGTGACCGCGGCGATTTCATCCCGCAACTCCACCTCCACGCGCAGCTGTCGCTGTTCTTCTTCCCGGGCAATCTGCAGGTCCCTGCGGCTTGCGGCCAGGCGGTTGTTCAGGTCCGACAGAATCCCGTCGGTTTCGTCGATACGGGCTTGCAATTCGGCCAGCGATGCAGACGTCTCTTCGAGTCTCGTATCCAGCGACTGCAGCTTTGCGCCTGCGGCGCACAGGTCTGCTTCAAGCGTTTCAATCTCCTGCCTTCGCCCGATCAGGCCCGTTCCATTCTCGGTTGTCTTACCCCCGTAAATCGTGCCGTCAGCCGAGAACAACTCGCCGTTCTCGGTCACCAGATCCACACCGAGAGCCCTCATTTCTCCCAGCAGCGCAAGCGCATTGTCTGCTGTTTTCACGACCAGCGTCCGGTGAAGGAGCGCGTGTACCGCATATTCCCCGCCGTGCAGGAGGTCCGACGCCCTGCCCACCACGCCCTCGGCATCAGGCGCCGTCCAGGGCGCGCCGTTACCGTTCGAAAGGGAGTCCAGCGGCAGAAACGCCGCCGACCCGAGGTCGCCCGACTGCAGGTAGTCGATGGCGTTCAATGCATCTGCCGGTTCGTCCACGAGCAGACATTCCAGCGCGCGTCCCAGAGCGGCTTCAATGGCGGTCGCGTACCGCCCGTCCACTTCAATCCGGTCCGCGATCACGCCGCGCACACGATCGGCAAATGGAGACTCCACCGCCAGAGCGCGGACACCGCTCGAATACCCTTCGAATCCCTCCCGAAGCCTTTTCAGCAGTCCGATCCGCGCATCGTCGGCCTCCCTTCTGGCCAGCAGCCGGCTGCGCTCTTCCGTCAATTTTTCCTGTTGTTCGATCAGCTGCCCGTACCGTGCGGCGTCAGTCTCCCTCACCCCGGTTTTTTCGGCCACGTCGCGTTCCAGGCGATCGATCTGCCGTTCCGCTCCGCGGCTGGTGGCGTCCGCCTCCTCCTTGCGCTGCGCCGATTGCCTGGCATCGGCTTCGAGTCGGGCCTGGCGTTGTGTGATCCCTTCCAGTCTCGCCCGTCCCCGTTCCAAGCGGCCGCTACCTTCACTGAGTTCACCCAGGGCGCTTATCAGATGGGCCTTTTGTTCGTCCGCACGGGTTCTCCGCGCGTCAAGCGACTGGTTCGTTGCTTCCAGCTCACGGCGCTCGGTCTCCAATGCGCCTTCCGCGTACTGCAATGCCTCGCGCGCCTCCGCCCCCAGCCGCTGCGCCTCCGCTGCTTCCTTCCGTGCGGTGTCCCGCCGAATCGCCATGTCTTCCTGTCTTCGGTCCGCCTGCTTCAGGAAGGCGTCAATCGATCGGATTCTCTCCCGCGCGACCTGGATGTGGGTGTCTTTGCGGTGTACGAGTTGACTCTGCCTGCTCACTTCCGCGTTTGCTTCCGCCAGCGCCTGGTCCCGTGCGGCCAGTTCCGTACGGACGTCTTCGAGGCGCGCTTCCAGGCGCGCGATGTCCCCGGCGGCCACCTCGACGTCCTCTTTCAGGAACCCCATCTCATCCGCGACAGGGCGGGACCTTTCGGACATCTGAAAGAACCGGTGTCGCCCGATCCGGACTTCGAGTTCCTTCATCTGGTCTGAAAGCTGTCTGAAAAGGCGGGCTTTCCGCTCCTGCCGGGCGAGCGAATTCACCTGGCGCTCGACTTCGGCCATAACGGCTTCCACTGTCTGCAGGTCCTGCCGGACGGACTCCAGCCGGTTCCACGCCGCCCGCCGCTGCACCTTATACCGCGTTACGCCCGCCGCTTCCTCGAACAGCCGCCGCCTTTCTTCCGGTTTGTCGCTGATGATCTCATCCATCATCCCCTGCTCGATGACGGAATACGCATGGGCGCCCAGCCCGGTATCCATCAGAAGATTCTGAATGTCCTTCAGCCTGCAGGGGACCTTGTTGAGCAGATAGTCGCTGTCTCCGGACCGGAACAGCCGGCGGGTCACGGTCACTTCCGTATAGTCGACCGGCAGGATCCGTTCCGCGTTGTCGATGGTGATCGATACCTCGGCCATGCCCAGCGGTTTCCGGTTCCGCGTTCCTGAAAAAATCACATCCTCCATATTGTTGCTTCGCAGTGACCGGACACGCTGCTCTCCCAGCGCCCAGCGCAGGGCGTCCACCACATTGGATTTGCCGCAGCCGTTGGGGCCAACAACGCACGTAATGCCTTTCTGCAGCGAGAGATCCAGTTGTTGTACGAAAGATTTGAAGCCCAATGCCGTTAGTCTGGAAAGGTACAAAGTTTCGCCTCCTGAAGGACACAGACATCCGCACTTTCAGATTGGATGCACGGGACGAGTCAGAATTGGCGCAATCGGCAGGGAGGTAATGCAAGCCGCGCCGATCCGTCGTATCGTGACCCGGACTGCGCCGGACGCTCGCTATGGGTCCGGAACAGCGAGTATATCGACGAAAGGGGGAAAGAAGGGGAGGTGAGGAATACGCAACAGATTGGGGAATAATCCATTGCGATGTCAGAAAAGTACTACATCTTGTAGCGGCCGTCAAGACCTAATTCCCGCGTACGATTGAGGGGACCTTCGACGCCGCCTTTTTTAATTTCCAACCGCCCGCTTTTGGCTTACTTTATCGGTTCGTACGTACTGATCTGATCCTGGAAACCCTTTATGCGCAGCGCTTTTTCCGACCCAATCGCCAGAATCGAAAAGGTGGTCCTGCACGGCAGGCGTCCACGTACCATCGGATCGAATGCGCGTATCGGCGACCATGGCCCGGCCGTCTCAGACCCGGTTGTACGCATCTCCACCGAGGGCGGCGCCACGGGCATCGGCTGGTCTGCCCTGGACAGGGAGCGCGCCGAAGCGCTGCTCGGAGTGCGCCCTTCGGATCTTTTTAACCTTCCCGACGGGTCGACCGGCGACGGCGCGGCCATCGATCTGCCTCTGTGGGATCTGGCCGCCAGATGTGAAGGGGTGCCCCTTTACCAGCTCCTTGGCGCGCGCGGTTCGCGTGACGTCGAACTCTACGACGGCTCCATCTATATCGACGACCTGGGGGTTTCCGACAACGAAGCGGGGAGGATCTTCCACGAGGAAGTGCGAACCGGGCACGATTACGGATACCGCAATTTCAAAATCAAGATCGGGCGGGGCGCGCGCTGGATGCCGGTCCGGGAAGGAACGGACCGGGACGTGCTGGTGATCCACGCGGTACGCCAGGCCGCGGGACCGGATGCGAAGGTTCTCGTTGACGCCAACAACGGAACCACGCTCAATATCGCTCTGGACATCCTCGAACGCTGCCGGGACGCCGGGATCTACTGGTTCGAAGAGCCGTTCCCTGAAGACCGGGCGTTCAACGAGGCCTTTAAGGAAGCCATCGACCGGAGAGGCTGCAATACGCTCGTGGCGGACGGCGAGTCCGGGCCGCCTCCGCCGGATTTCTTCGATATGGTCGAAAGTGGATGGATCGATATCGTACAGCACGACTTCCGTTACAAGGGGCTCAC
This sequence comes from uncultured bacterium, assembly GCA_964551635.1. Classification (GTDB taxonomy): domain Bacteria; phylum Latescibacterota; class UBA2968; order UBA2968; genus JAAXHE01. The sequence goes on from CAZKDZ010000100.1 coordinate 5,037, forward strand.
ATGGTGGAAGACCACAGCGGACCGCATCGAACCCTGGGGTGCGAGGTGCGCCCCCCATTGCTGGGGAAGCGTCATCGAACGGTACGCCCACGCCCACTTCGCCGCTTCCATACCCAACTACAGCCTCCTGGAAGCCGCCCCCGCGGATATGCCGGGCATCGCGCTGGACGGATGGCGGATGGAGAACGGCAGGCTTGCCGTGCCCAATACGCCCGGCACGGGATTCGACGTCGAACCGGACGCGCTTGAACGGGGCGTGGCGGCAGAGGGCGGATTCCGCATCGGCATCCATGATCGCCAGCGTTCCCGTCGCCCTGCACCGAAACGCAAATCCTGAAAGGACGTGCATGCCAACGTACAACATCGCGGTACTCCCCGGAGACGGCGTCGGACCGGAAGTGGTTGCGGAAGCGCTCAAGGTGCTTCTGGCTCTCGAAGAACCGCATCCCGATCTCCGTTTCACCTTCTCCGAACACAGGGTTGGCGCCGGGTGTTACGCCGAGACCGGGGTTGATCTTCCGGAATCCACGCTCGAAGCCTGCCAGCGGGCCGATGCCGTGCTCTTCGGCTCGGCCGGCGACCCGGATATCCGTTTTCCCGACGGCACGGAAATCGCGCCTCAACTCACGCTGCGTTTCGAACTGGATCTGTACGCCGGGATACGGCCCATCAAGAAGTACCGCGGCGTGCCTCCGCTTCTGGAGGGAGACCCCCCGCTCGACTACGTCATCATGCGCGAAAATACCGAGGGCCTTTACGCCTCCCGTGGAGCCGGGGTCCGCCTCGGAGACAGCCTCGCCGTGGACAATATGGTGATCACCCGGACCGGTACCGAGCGGATCGTCAGGTATGCCTTTGAAATCGCGAAGCAACGGAAGGGGGCGCCGGCCGACGGCAGAAGCCGCGTGACCTCGGTGGACAAGGCCAACATTCTGAAGAGCATGGCCTTTTTCAGGCAGATTTACGACGAGGTCGCGGAGTCCTATCCCGGCATCGAGCGCGACTATGCGTACGTGGACGCATTTACCGTGTACCAGCTGCGCAACCCCTCCTGGTACGACGTTGTCGTCGCAGAGAATATGTTCGGGGACATCATCTCGGACCTGGCCGCCGCGACCATCGGCGGGATGGGGATGGCGCCCTCGGCCGACGTTGGCGACCGCTACGGCGTCTTCCAGCCGTCCCACGGCACAGCGCCGGATATCGCCGGGAGCGGTATTGCCAATCCCATGGCCCAGATCCTCTCCGCCGGGATGATGCTTTCCTGGCTGGGCGCACGCCATGACGATACGGAAGCCATCGCCGCCTCGGAGACGATCGACCGCGCCGTCGACCGGGCGCTGGACGATCCGAAGAACCACCCGGCCGATCTCGGAGGCGCCGCCGGGACGCACGAAGTGGGCGATGCGGTGGCGGTTGCCGTTGCGAACCCGGATAAACAAGAGGGGAAGGTGAAATGACCAAAAAAGAGAAGAAGAATCTCGTCAACCGTGCGGTCGCCGCGGAATCGAAACGGGCCAGGGTACTTTCGAGTAAGGTGCACGGCTGGGCGGAACGGCCCTTCCGGGAAGTCAAGTCCTCGCGGGCGATCGCGGACTACCTGGATTCTCGTGGCTTCGAGGTCGAATTCCCGTTCAGCAAGATACCCACGGCGTTTCGTGCAACCCGGGGTACCGGAACACCGGCTGTGGGCCTGCTGGGCGAATACGACGCGCTGCCCAACTGCGGCCCGGAAGAGGGTCAATGGGGTCACGGCTGAGGCCATAACCTTCTGGGCGTTGCCCCGGCCGTGGGTGCGGTCGCCGCTGCAAAGATTCTCGAATCAACCGGAACATCGGGCAAAATCGTCTACTACGGCTGTCCGGCGGAGGAGACTCTGGGGGGCAAAGTGTACATGGCCCGCGACGGCGCTTTCCGGGATCTGGACGTCTGCCTCGCGTGGCATCCGGGGGATGAATCGGGCGTCAACAATTTCGGCGGGTCGTCGCTGGACTCTCTCGTCTATGAGTTCTTCGGCCGCACCGCCCACGGAGCGTCGGCCCACCGGGGCCGCAGCGCGCTGGACGGGGTGATGCTCACGGACGTCGCCGCCAACTATCTCCGCGAGCACGTCCCCGAAAACGTCAGGATCCATTCCGTGATCCGCGATGGTGGCGACGCACCCAACGTGGTGCCGGCCTATGCGAAGATCTGGTACTTCGTTCGAGGCAAGGACCGCGCGCAGGTCGACGACGTGCGTGAACGCCTCACCGCCTGCGCCCGGGGCGCCGCCAGGGCTACCGATACGAAGATGAAATGGTCGCGAATCACCGCCGTGTACCCGCGTCTGCCCAACAAGGCGATGTGTGAGATCGTCCGAACGAACCTCAAACTCTTCGGGCCTCCCAAACCGACGGAAGCCGACGTGAAGCACGCCGAAGGCCTCGGTTACAAGAAAGGCTTCAACACGAAGATCGCCAAAGGCAGCGGCTCGCAGGGACGGGGATCCACGGACGAGGACAACGTCTCCTGGCTGGCCCCTCTGGGACGCTTCGAGATGGTCTGTTATGCGAAGGGAACGCCCGGTCACCACCGGGATATGGCCGCGCAGGCCGCCCTGCCCTTCGCGGATCGTGCGGTGCGGCAGACAGCGAAAGTCTTCGCCGGAAGTGCGGTCGACCTCTGCCGGGACCCGGAGAAGCTGAAAAAGGCGCGCGCGGAGTTCGAAAAACGCTCCGAAGGGTTCACATACGACCCTCTGGTCAGCAAGAGGCAGAAAGTACCCGTCGATCCGCCGTAGCGTACTCTCAATGCGCACCGATCCATCACGAGAATCCACTCAGCAGGGGACAGTCCACATGCCGGAAATCACCCTCGAAGAAGCCCACGCGGTCCACGATCGCTGCCTGATCGTCGACGGCCACAACGACACGCCCGTGGAGCACGTGCACCGGGGCGATCGCCCGATGGACCTGAAGAAACGGGACCTCGCGTATCACATGGACATTCCGCGGATGCGGGAAGGCGGGTTCGACGCCGGCTTTTTCGTCGTCGGCAACGGTCCCACCGCGAACGTCCGGGTCACCCTCGAACAGACCCTGGCGTCGGTGGAGCGTTATCCGGACGACCTGATGCTGGTGTTCTCGTCCCGGGATGTTGAACGGGCGAAAGAATCAGGCAAGATCGGCATCCTGCTCACAATCGAAGGCGCGGGACGCTGGCTGGAAGGCGAAATGGATACATTGCGTCTTTACTACCGTCTGGGCGTTCGCTGCATCGGCATCACCCACGGCGAAGGCGGGGACGACCCCTCCCTGCTGCAGGGCAGCAGGAGTCCTTTCGGACCGTGTACGCCGGAAGACCGTGAACGGGAACGCAGGAACGCCTGTGGGTTGACGGACTTCGGTAAAGCTGTGCTGAAGGAAAGCAACCGGCTGGGCATCATCACGGACCTGGCCCATATCAACGACAGGGGTTTCTACCAGGTACTGGAACAGTCCGCGCTCCCGGTAACGATGACCCACACCGCGGCCTTTTCCGTCTGCAACCACTGGCGCTGCCTGACCGACGATCAGCTCAGGGCGCTGGCCGGGGTTGGCGGGGTGATGGGTATTGCGTATCTCCCTGGCTTTATCGATCCGGAAAACCCTTCCGTGGACCGGATGGTCGATCATATCTGTCACGTGGCGGACCTTGTCGGCATCGACCACGTTGGCGTCGGCTCCGATTACGACGGCATGGGTGCGAAGAAGCCTGTCTTCGGAGACGTCTCGAAGCTGGTGCGCCTCACCCGCGCCATGCTTTCTCGCGGCCTCTCGGAAGACGAAATCCGGAAAGTCTGGGGAGGAAACTTCCTTCGGCTCTTCCGTCATACCATGGACCGCGGGCAGCCGTAAACAACGCGCCCGTCTCACCGCCGCGCTCGGATCCGCCGCCGGGCAATTCGAAAGGACTCGCCGATGAAAGCCAGACGTCTCCAGATTCCCGGTATTCGCCGGATGGAAGTCGCATCCTTTGAAACGGGTACGGTACCGGATGACGGGATCCTTCTCGAAAACGAGTACACCGCCGTCAGCGTGGGCACCGAGATCCACGGATGGACCCACGGCGGAGAACCCGGAAACCCGGTTCGGTTTCCCCGCGCCACCGGCTATTGCAACGTCGGCACCGTGCTGGAAGTCGGCAAAGACGTTGAAGGCATCCGGCCGGGAGACCGCGTCGCCGGTCAGGGAAACCACGCCAGCCACTGCATTCTCTACGGCGGAAGGGCCTTTTATCTGAAGGTCCCGGATTCCGTGTCGTCCAGGGCCGCCGCCTTTATGGTCATGGGCGCAATCGCCATCCATGGGATTCGCGTGGCGCGTATCGAATTGGGAGAGGTTGTCGTCGTCATCGGCCTGGGGATCGTCGGCCAGTTGGCGGCGACCCTTGCCCGGCTCTCCGGCGCCCTCCCGGTGATCGCCATGGACCTGGACGGTTTCCGTCTGGACGTGGCCCGCAGCCGCGGCACGGGTATCTGCATCAATCCGGGGGAGGTGGACGACGTCCGGAACGCGGTCGGGAAACACTGCGTGGAAGACGGAGCCAACGTTGTAATTGAGGCGACAGGCAAACCGGCCGTGTATCCCACCGCCGTCCGGCTTGCCTGCACCGCGGGCCGCGTGGTCGCGCTGGGTTCGCCGCGCGGTACCGTGGACATGGATTTCCTGGCAGACGTGCATCTGCGGGAAGTCAGCATCCTGGGCGCCCATCAGCCCAAGACGCCGGAGGTCGATCACATCTACTACCGATGGGCGAAGGACCGGGACCGCAGACTGGTGATGCGCCTCATGGGAGAGGGCAGACTGCCCGTCGAAGACCTCATCACCCACGTCGCGGCCCCGGAACAGTGCCAGGAAACCTACACGATGCTCGCCGACAATCCAGCAGCCGCGCTGGGCGTTGTGTTCAAGTGGAAATAGGCCCTGGAGAAACGAACACGACCTGACCTCGGGAATGAGAGGCAGCGAGCATGTTTTACAGGACTTCGGAAGGCCACGGACTGGGCCGGGATCCTTTCAACGCGATTGTCGCGCCCCGTCCGATCGGATGGATTTCATCGATGGACGCAGAGGGTACGATCAACCTGGCGCCGTACTCGTTCTTCAACGCGGTGGCCTACGTTCCGCCGCAGGTTATGTTCGCCGCGACAACCACACACAGCCATGGCGGGCTGAAGGATTCGATAAGGAATGCGCAGGAGACCGGGGAATTCGTGGTAAACCTCGCCACCTGGGAGCTTCGGACGCACATGAACGCCACCGCCGTGCCCGCTCCGGGACACGTCAACGAATTCGAATACGCGGGCGTCACCCAGGCGACGTCGATGCTTGTAAAGCCGCCCCGCGTCGCGGAAAGCCCGGTCCATCTGGAGTGTATCCATACCCGGACGGTGGACCTGCCAACGGACGATCCGGACGATCCCAACACCGTAGTCTTCGGTCAGGTGGTCGGTATCCATATTGCCGATTGGGCCATAAAGGACGGGCGGGTCGACACCGTGGCGCTCAGACCGGTGGGGCGTCTCGGGTACCTGGACTACGTCTGCGTCAACGAATCGTTTTCGATGGAACGTCCCACCTGGCCTTAAGACAATGAAAAAAGCCCCATTGGGGCTTTGAACGATTCGCGGTTTCTCCGGTATCGCCTATGTCATCCGATCTCCTGAACGGCATCAGTTCCAACTTCGGCGCAATCGATTGGGCGATTGTCGGCCTGTATATGCTCGGCACCGTCGCGATCGGGCTTTACGCCAACCGGTACATCCGCAACATGAGCGACTATATCGTCGCCGGCCGTTCGCTGAAACCCTATCTCGCCGCGGCCACGATGATCGGCAGCGAACTGGGGCTGGTGACGGTCATGTATTCCGCCCAGAAGGGATTCACCGGCGGGTTCGCCGCCTTTCACATCGGCCTCATTGCGGGCATCGTGACCCTGATCATCGGCCTTACCGGATTCATCGTGGTCCCGCTTCGCGAACTGGGCGTGATGACGATTCCGGAATTCTACGAAAGACGGTTCAGCCGGGGCGTTCGCATCTTCGGCGGCCTGCTTCTCGCCCTTTCCGGCATCCTCAATATGGGTCTGTTCCTCAAGGCGGGCGCGATCTTTGTCGCCGGGCTGACCGGAGTCACGAATCCAACGTCGGTCGGCCTGATCATGACCGTGATGCTCCTGCTGGTTCTGTGCTATACCATTCTCGGGGGCATGGTTTCGGTTGTGCTCACCGACTACATCCAGTTCATCGTGCTTTCCGTGGGCGTTATCGTCACCTGCGGCATCGCCGTAAACACGCTGGGATGGTCGTCGATCGTCGAAACGGTTGCGGCGATTCACGGCGAGCCCGGGTTCAATCCGCTTCACGAAGGGGGCGGTTTCGGCCCGTCGTACGTCGTCTGGATGATCTTCACTGCCGGGATTGTCTCCTGCGCCGTGTGGCAGACCGCGGTTATGCGGGCCTGCGCCGCAGAGAGTACGGCGGTTGTGAAGAAACTCTACGCCTGGTCGGCCATCGGCTTCCTCGTTCGATTCATGGTGCCTCAATTTCTGGGTATCTGCGCCTTCGTCTATCTCTACCAGAACGACGCGACCCGTTCGGTCTTCTTTTCCGTGGCCGGGGCGCCCACGGGGAACGCGGAGCTGACCCTTCTGGCCATGCCCGTCTTCCTCAGCCAGATCCTTCCCGCGGGTCTCATCGGCCTCATTGGCGCGGGACTGCTTGCCGCGTTCATGTCCACCCACGACAGCTACCTGCTTTGCTGGTCCTCGGTACTGACTCACGACGTGGTCGCCCCGGTCACGGGCAATACCCTTTCCACCCGCGCGCGCCTGACCCTCTCCCGGGTCTTCATTTTCGTTATCGGCGCCTTTCTGCTCGTGTGGGGGCTCTGGTACGAGCTTGGCCAGGACCTGTGGGACTACATGCTCGTGAGCGGCGCCATCTACTTCACGGGCGCGTTCGCCCTGCTCCTCGCCGGCCTTTACTGGAAGCGCGCCAGCACCGTCGGGGCGTACCTCGCGCTTGTGGCCGGCGCCGCCGCCGTCGCCGGCCTGACGCCTGTAAAACGGGCCCTGGGTCTGGACGCCTTCACCGGCGCGCACATCGGTCTGGGGGTTACCGTCCTGGCGCTTGTCCTGATGGTTCTCGGCTCTCTGTTGTTTCCCGACCGTTCACCGGGCGAAAAGGAGACGTGATCCATGGCATTCTGGGTTCCATTCTGGGGCGCCGTGCTTCTCATCGGACTGTTCATCTTCGCCGTGGTCACCGTTGTCGTGGGCATCGGAGGCTTTTTCAACGTCAGGTCCCTGTTCGAATCCATCGACCGCCAGCATCGGATCGAGGATGAAAAGGAATAAGCCCTGTCAGCTATCAGCATTCAGCCGTCAGCTAAAGTGAAAAGGCGAAAACCAAAGGCAAGATCAAAAGCAACCCCTCCGCCC
>CAZKDZ010000101.1:0-8305 GCA_964551635.1 uncultured bacterium
ATCCAGGGAGACGCCTTCGCTGGGACCGATGGTCTGTCTGCGAGGGCAATCCTCCTGCCGGCGCATGGGGGTCGACCGCTTCCAGTACGACATCGAAATTCTGAAGGACAGACGCCATGGACCGGGTTGGCGCCACACCGAAATCTGCCGCGGGCCGGACGGCCTGCATTAATATCCGGGCGCTGCCGCTGCAACTCCTGCTGAGGAAACACCCGGAGTGGAAGCGAAGGCCGGTCGCCGTGGTGGAAAAAGAGAATCCTCAGAGCCCCATCCTCTGGGTGAACCCGGCGGCCGGCCGGGCCGGCATCCGCACGGGTATGCGCTATGCCGCGGCCCTTTCGCTGGACCGGAACCTGTGCGCGGGAACGGTTTCCGAGAGGGAAATCCAGGCCGCGGTTCGGCAGGTCCACCGGCTTCTGGAGCGTTTCAGCCCCCGGATCGAGCCCTCCAACGACGAGCCCGGGATTTTCTGGGTCGATGCCAGCGGACTCGACAAGCTCCATACCTCTCTCGAAGACTGGGCCAGGCAGATCGACGCCCGCCTTTCCAGGCTGGCGTTAAAGGCCGGCATCGTCGTCGGCTTCGGCCGTTTCGGCAGCTATGCCGTCGCCAGGTCGGCAAGCCGGGTGATCGTGTTTCCTTCCCCGGAGGTCGAGCAGACGGAAAGCCGCATGGTGCGGCTGCTGCATCTGCAGATCGACCCGAAGCTGCGCGACCGGCTCGAAAAACTGGCGGTCCATACCGTGAGCGACTTCCTGGCGCTTCCCGCGGGCGGCATTGTGCACCACCTCGGCGAGGAGGCCTGGAACCTCTACCGTTTTGCGTCGGGAACGCTGTCGCTGCCGATTCAATCCCGAAGGATCCCCGAACCCCTCCGCGTCCGGATAGACCTGGACGAGCCCGAATCCAATGCACGGAGGCTGCTTTTCTGGATCCGCCAGAAGCTGGATCCCCTGCTGCGGGCGACGGCGGCAAGGTGCCAGGCGGTGGCGGCCCTGCATCTGCAACTGTTGCTGGAAGACGGAGAACGTCATCGCCAGCGCATCCAGCCGGCAAGGCCGACCCTGGAGGCGCCGGTCCTGCTGGACTTGCTGCGTCTGCACCTGGAAACGGTCTCTTTCCGCGCACCCCCGGTGGAACTGGCCCTCGAGGCGGAAGGCGTGTACGTCTCCGCCGAAACACTGGACCTGCTGCAGCAGAATCCACGCCGCAATCTCGAGGCGGCCCTGGATGCCCTGGCCCGGGTCCGCGCCGAGTTCGGCCCCGATTCCGTGCTGTCGGCCCGGCTCAAACCGGGGCACCTGCCGGAAGCCTGTTTCGAGTGGCAGCCTTTCAGGAAGCTTGCCGCCGCCAGTCCCCGTCCGGTCCTCCTGCGCCCCCTGGTGCGGCGCGTCCACGCCTGCCCCGAACACCTGGAAGGGGCTTCCCTTTACCACGCGAAAAACCGGAAGCCGCCGCCGGGCGCGGGACATCCGCCGGGACACGCGATCAGCGGCGGATGGTGGGACCGGGAGGTCCGGAGAGACTACCGGTTCATCAAGAACCACCGGGGAGAGCGCCTCTGGATCTATTACGACGAGCAAACGCATCGCTGGTACGCCCAGGGCCGCGTCGAATGACCGCAACCCCTGCCCCCAATCCACCCTACGTCCCCCTCTGGTGCAAGAGCAACTATTCCTTTCTGGAAGGCGCCAGCCATCCCGAGGAACTGGTCGAGGCCTGCCGGCGGAACGGCCTTCCGGCCATGGCGCTCACCGACCGGAACGGCGTGTACGGGATCGTCAGGGCCCACGTTCAGGCGCTGCAGGCGGGCATACACCTGATCGCGGGATCGCAGATCGGCCTCGGGGACGGATCGGAGATCCTGTTGCTGGCCCAGAACCGGAAGGGCTACGGCAATCTCTGCCGCCTGCTGACCGACGGACATCTGCGTTCCTCGAAGGGAACGTGTACGCCGGGTCTGGATGAAGTATGCCGCCGCAATCCCGGTCTGATCGCCCTGTGGATCGGCCGGAGCGGACCGGAAGCCCCCGAGGAGAGCGGGCCGGAGGCCGTGCTGGAACGGCTCAAAACGGTATTCGGGGACCGCCTGTACATCCTGTTGGCCAGACACCGCCGGGCGGAGGAGATCCTGCGGGAAATCCGGCTCCGGGAACTGGCGGACCGGTTCGCCCTCCCCACCGTGGCCACCGTGGAGGTCCTCTATCACACACCCGAACGGCGCCGCCTGCAGGACGTCCTCACCTGTATCCGGGAAGGCGTGACCCTGTCCGCGGCCGGCCGGCGCATCCGGCCGAACGACCGGCACGCCCTGACGCCTCCGGACGACCTGGCCCGCCTCTTTGCAGACGATCCGGAGTCGGTCGGGCGGACCCGGGAAATTGCCGACCGCTGTTCCTTCTCGCTCCAGGAACTGCGCTACCGCTATCCGCTGGAACACGTGCCGGAGGGCAAAACCTCCATCCAGTACCTGCACGACCGGACGTTCGAGGGCGCCGCGCGCCGGATGGGCGAAAAATTCCGGGACCAGATTCCACAACTGGAGAAGGAACTCGAACTGATCCAGGAACTGGAGTACGAAGGCTACTTCCTGACCATGTACGAGATCGTCGAGTACTGCCGCCGTCAGAAGATTCTCTGCCAGGGCCGGGGGTCGGCCGCCAACTCGGCGGTCTGCTTCGCCCTGGGGATCACCAGTGTGGACCCGACCCAGGTGGAGCTTCTCTTCGAACGCTTTCTGTCCAGGGAAAGGGCCGAGCCTCCGGATATCGACCTGGATATCGAACACAACCGGAGAGAAGAAGTGATCCGGCACATGTACGAAAAATACGGGCGCGACCGTGCCGCCATGGTGGCCAACGTAGTGCGGTACCGGTACCGGTCCGCCATCCGGGAAGTGGGCAAGGCGCTGGAGATTTCAGCAACCAGCCTGGACCGCCTGGCCAAGCTGGTGTCCCATGAAAGCTGGAGCGACGCCTTCATCGCGCAGGCCGGGCTCGATCCTCAAAACCCGGCCATGCGCCATCTCGCTTCCCTGGTGGAAGAGATCCAGGATTTTCCCCGTCACCTCTCCATCCATCCCGGCGGCTTTCTGCTGGGCCATCGCCCCGTCCACGAACTGGTGCCCATCGAGAACGCCGCAATGGACGGCAGAACGGTCATTCAATGGGACAAGGAGGACGTGGAGCAGGCCGGCCTGTTCAAGGTCGACCTGCTGGGGCTGGGCGCCCTCACCCATCTGCATCTCTGCTTCGATCTCATGCGGCGACACCGCGGGCAGGACATGTCCCTGGCCACCCTCCCCCGGGCCGACGCGCCGACCTTCGATATGATCTGCCGCAGCGATACCGTGGGGGTGTTTCAGATCGAAAGCCGGGCGCAGATGGCCATGCTGGGACGCCTCAAGCCACGCAGTTATTACGACCTGGTCATCGAAATCAGCATCGTGCGTCCCGGACCCATCACGGGCGGCATGGTGCATCCCTATCTGAGACGACGCAACGGGGACGAGGAAGTCGAATATCCCCACCCTTCCCTCGTCCCCGTCCTCAGGAAAACCCTTGGCATTCCTCTGTTTCAGGAACAGGTGATGCAGCTGGCCATGGTCGCGGCCGACTACACCCCCGGCGAGGCCGATCAGCTTCGGCGGGACATGGCGGCGTGGCGGCGTTCCGGACGCATCGAGCGGCACCATCGCCGGCTCGTCACCCGCATGGTCAAAAAGGGCATCGAACGCGAATTTGCCGAACGCATCTTCAACCAGATCCGCGGCTTCGGCGACTACGGCTTTCCCGAAAGCCATGCCGCCAGCTTTGCCCATATCGCCTATGCCACCGCCTATCTCAAATGCCACTATCCGGCGGAGTTCGTCTGCGCCCTGCTGAATGCCCAGCCGATGGGGTTCTACGAGCCCTCCACCATCGTCAACGACGCCCGCAGGCACGGAATCGCCGTGCGGCCCGTCTGCATACGCGAAAGCGACTGGGACTGCACTCTTGAGCCGGCCTCATCCCGCACGTCTCCCGCTCCGTTTGCCGTGCGCATGGGGCTGCGTTACGTCAGCGGACTGGGCGACGCGGACGGACGCCGGCTTTCGGACGCCGCGAGGAAGCGCCCTTTTCAGGACCTTGAAGACGTCGGCCGGCGCGGCGGACTTCGCCAGGACAAGCTGGAAACCCTGGCCGAGGCGGGCGCCTTCGAGTGTTTCGGCCTGGACCGGCGCGGCGCGCTCTGGCAGGTTCACGGTGTCGCAACCCGCGAGGCGCCGGCGCTGCCGGTGAACAACCGCGTTTCGCCGCCCCGGTTCCCTCCCCTGAGCGGGCTGGAGACCGTTGCCTGGGACCACCAGGCCGCCGACCACAGCACCCGGGGACACCTCCTGAAACCGCTGCGCTCACAACTGGCCGCGCTGAAACTGCCCACCGCGCGCCAGATCAACCGCATGCAGGACGGACGCCGGGTTCGCTACGCGGGAATGGTCATCTGTCGCCAGCGCCCGGGAACCGCGAAGGGCGTTACCTTCGTGACCCTGGAGGACGAGACGGGGTTTGTGAACCTGGTGATCTGGGAAAGGACGTTCAAGCGGTATTCTATGCTGGCCAAAACGCTTTCCTGCATGGGCGTGACCGGAAAACTGCAGGTGGGAGAGGGCGTCACCCACCTGGTGGTTGATAAAATCTGGAAGCCGAAGCTGGATACCCGAGCGACCCGCCACAAGAGCCGGGATTTTCATTGACACCCTTTCCCGGAAGGCCGAAATTGCACGGAGTTCTCAGCGCGACCCGGATCGCAAACCCCGGACGGCGTTTCCGGGCCGGAACGAAAAACGGAGGAAAACACCCCATGTGCGGGCGTTTCACGCAGATGATGACCTGGCGGGAACTCCATGAGCTTTACGCCCTGGCCGAACCCATGGCGGCGCCGGACCTGCAGCCCCGATACAATGGGGCCCCCACCCAGGACTTCTCGGTATGCCGCATCGACGAGAACGGCGACCGGGTGATCGCCAGGCTCCGATGGGGGCTGGTGCCCGGATGGGCCAGGGACATCAAAATGGGCGCGCGCATGATCAACGCCCGGTCCGAGACCGTACACGAAAAACCGGCATTCGGCGCGGCTTTCCGTTCGCGGCGGTGCCTGGTGCCCGCCGACGGCTGGTTCGAGTGGCAGCGGGCCGGGCACGGCAAACAGCCCTACTTCCTGGCGCTGGCAGACGAATCGCCGCTATCCTTCGCCGGGTTATGGGAAAGCTGGAACAGGGGCGGCGAAGCCCTCGAGTCCTTTTCCATCATCACCACCGTCGCGGACCCGCCTTTGGCGGACATCCACCACAGGCAGCCGGCCGTCATCAATCCCGAACACTTTTCAGCCTGGCTCGATGAAGAATCCCCCGCCGAAACGCTCCTCGACCTGGCCCGCAATCCCCGCGCCGGCCCATACGAAATCCGCGCCGTCAGCACCCGCGTCAACAGTGCCCGGAACGACGACCCGGATATCCTGTCCCCCATGTCCCAGCAGCGGCTGTTCTAGGCGGATCGGGGATCGCAAGCGGTGCAGACGGAAACGCTGAATGAGGATGTGTCACGTAAGACACGAAATATCAACTATATAACCAATGGAAGAATGGACGTCAGTACAGACCTCTATTCTTGTTTCGGGTTGACCCGAAACGCAATGGATTGTATATAATCAATAATAAGGCGATTACCGTAACCAACAGGTGGCATTCAAGATTTCGAATCGGGTTTGTGTCAGCCCTATCTCGGCATCGGCTCCCACTGCCGCACGAGGCCAGTGAATGTAGACTCATGGACTATACGTCAACTGACACCACAGTGTACATTGCCAGCATATTGCGGACGTCCTCGCATCCATCATAGAGGCACAACCATGGAATCGGCCGATAGACGAAATATCGCAAATTCCAAAATGAAGCCAGCGACGTTTCGGTTCAGGAACATCGGACCCGTCAAAGATGCCAAACTGGAATTGGGAGATCTTACCATAATCGTGGGACGAAACAATACCGGCAAGACTTATGTAGCGTATACACTATATGCCTATCTGAAAATGTACGAGGAATGGCCAGAGTTAATTGTAGACGCAGATAGCGTTCCAGGCACGGCTCACTCCATAAAGGAGATGCTTGCAGTCAGGATGCGGGAGATCCTCCAGGCTGAACAACCGGTAAATTGGACAATGAGAAACGAAATGCGGTCTTCGCTGATGGACGAAATGACCCGCACGTTTTCGGATTCTCGTCTGTCAAGAGTGTTCAGTTCACCAACCGGGGTTTTTGACGGCGCCAGGCTTGATGTCGAGCTCTCGCGCGATCTCCCAAACCACGAGCGACTCTACGAGACTATCCGCTCTGACGGTGCAATCCTATCGCTGAATTACGACGGAGAAAAAGCCAGCCTGTATATCGAGGAGGGTAAGCAGCCGTACCTGCGATCGGATATCGACGACGCGCTTTCGCACCTGTATCTTCGTTTCTTGTTTCCTGAAATCCCGTCCGAGACCTTTATTCTTTCCTCGGAGCGTTTTGGTATCTCACTATTCTACAGAGAACTCGACTTTACTAAAAATCAGTTGGTCGATCTCCTGCAAAAGATGGGCGACGACAAAGCGTGGGGCAGGAGTTCCAGGTTCATGTTCATTGATGGCGCCACCAGCCGATACGCACTTCCGATTAAGCACAACATCGACTACACTCGAAGCATTCCGGACTTACGTGCAAAGGAAAGCGAACTTCAGGCACACAAGCTATATGACGGAATCAAGGACATGATGGGCGGTTATTACCGCGCGTCTGAAGACGAGATACGGTTTATATCCAAGGCCCGGGGAAAGGGACGCAGCTTCAACATTCCTCTGCACAACGCCTCGTCATCCGCCCGGGGGCTATCAGATTTCTACTTTTTCCTGCGTCACGTTGCAAGCAGCGGCCACCTTCTCATCATTGACGAGCCGGAAAGCCATCTCGACACCGCCAACCAGATACACCTGGCGCGATTGTTGGCGAGATTCGTACACGCTGGATTGAAAGTGCTCATTACAACCCACAGCGACTATTTGATCAAGGAGATCAACAATCTGGTCATGTTAAACAGCAGGTTCTCAGAAAAAGAATCGGTTCTGAGAAAACTAAAGTATCAATCGGACGATGCGCTAGATCCGGAGTCAATTCGTGCGTACGTCGCTGAAGACAATGGGCTTACTAGGTGTGACGTTGATGAATTCGGCATTGATATGCCAGTTTTCGACAAAACCATCGACGAAATAAACAAGGTCGCAAATGAGCTGGCGTCTCGACTTTCAGAAGGCGAGGAGGCGGCGAAATAGTGCAATCGAGCCTACTGAAGTCGATACTTGCCGAAAACGCTCTGATTTCCTACGAACCCAGTAGCGAAGTGGTTCTAAAGGAGCAGGTGACTGAACTTGCCGTGACACAAATGCCACCAGATGTTGCAGTGGTAAGAATGGATGTCGTTGGTCATTTGCCAGGAGTAGGTCGTGGCGTATTGAAGTGGATATGCGATTTTCTTCTGGTCAGGAGTTCAGACGGCGCGGATCAAGCCATATTTGTTGAATTGAAAGAGACTCTGAGGGAAAATAAAAGGGGAATGGAACAACTCCGGAGGTCGCTTCCGATTCTGAAATATCTGGTTTCCGCTTGTCAGATTCACAGCGACGAGCGAAAGAAAAACAGACGTACGCCTGGCGTACGATACTATCTTATCGGAATGAAGAACAGCCGGAAGCTGGATAAACAGCCTGTTCAGCCGAGACGACAGGTCCAAAGGGTAAACTACAAAGATATAGATGTTCATACGTATCTGGGGGGTCGCATATCATTCAATTTGCTATGTAATGGTAGGCCCGACTAATGATGCAGTTACGTTGGTTCAATGCGGTTGACCACCTCACGAGAATGCTGGATACGTCGTCTATATTAACACATTCCGAAATCCCGTTTCCGTATCTGACACTTGGCAGGTAAGACAGACCAATAACCAACAAGACCGCTGTTGGAAATTAAGGCGGGCAGTGTACTCTTTAGCATGAATGCACATATCAAGATTCCGAGAGAACTCGATGCGTTTTGCGAACGATGGGGGGTGGTCGAATTGGCGTTGTTCGGCTCCGCATTACGCGACGAACCGGGTCCCGAAAGCGACGTCGATATACTCGTCAGCTTCGATGACAAAGCGCGGCCAACACTCCTGGATATGGTACGCATGGAAGATGAACTGACGGAATTGTTCGGTAGGCCGGCCGATCTTCTGGAACGAGACGCAATCGA
>CAZKDZ010000102.1:0-10764 GCA_964551635.1 uncultured bacterium
GATACGCTGCTTTGAATTTCATGATACCTCCTCGCCTTGAACCGTCAGGCTTGCCGGAAGGCCGGTACATTCGACCGGCCGTGTACGCGGGTACCGAACACACCGAATGTGCGTTCCACTTCAGGGCGCCTCCCGCACTTCCGCGCGCAACCCCTTCCAGACGCAGAACGCCATTCCCAGGAGAACAACGGCGAACGGGAGGCCGGTAGCGAGCGAAGCGGCCTGCAGCGCCTCCAGGCCGCCGCCCAGCAGGAGGGCGATCGCCACCAGTCCCTCGATCGTACACCAGAAAACTCGCTGAGCGACCGGGGCGTCGATCCTGCCGCCGGCCGCGATCGTGTCGATGATGAGAGATCCGGAGTCCGATGAGGTCACAAAAAAGACGATCGTCAGTAGCATTGCGACAGATGAAAGCAAAGTCGACAACGGAAGTCTGTCAAGCATTTTGAACAATGCAATCTCAAGTTTCCACGCCGCAACATTGCCCGTCACGCCCTCATAACCCTCAACGATGTGCTGGTGGAACGCGGTACCGCCAAAGGCGCCGAACCACAGCAGGCACAGCAGCGTGGGCAACAACAATACGAAGACAACGAATTCGCGTACCGTGCGCCCCTTGGAAACCCGGGCGATAAACGTGCCCACGAACGGCGCCCACGCAAACCACCATGCAAAGTAGAAGGTCGTCCAGTCCTGTACGAACCCTGTATCCTCTCGCCCGATCCAGTTGCTGAGGGGGCCAATGTTCGCAGCGTAGCTGCCAATTCCTGCAACGATACAGCTGATCGCGTAGCCCGTCGGGCCCAGCAGGACTACGGCCAACAGCAACAGAAGCGCGAGAATGACGTTGAATTGACTGAGGCGCTTGATACCCACGTCGATACCGGTTAATACCGATGCCAACGCGATGGACGTGATGACCGCGATCAGCGCCACCATGGTCGTGTCGTTCGCGGGAAAATCGAATAGATAATCGAATCCGGACGAAACCTGTTGAACACCCAGACCGAGAGAAGTCGCGAGCCCGAATAAACCCGCGAAAATGGCAAACGTGTCGATAACGTGTCCCGGCCAGCCCCAGATGCGGTCCCCAAACAGGGGCTGGAATGCCGATCGGATGGTCAACGGCAACCCGCGGTTGTACGCGAAGAATCCGAGCCCGAGACCCACGACACCGTAGATCGCCCAGCCGTGCAGTCCCCAGTGAAACGCCGTCGCGGCGATACCGGCGACGGCGGCTTCATCCGTCCCGGGGGCGATGCTCAGCGGTGGATTCCTGTAATAGTAGACCGGTTCCGCCACCCCGAAAAAGAGCAGACCGATGCCCACACCGGCCGCAAAGAGCATGGCAAGCCAGGTTGCATTCGAGTATTCCGGCTTCGCGTCCGCGCCTCCCAGGCGGACCCGGCCAAGCGGTGATACCGCGATGTAAATACAAAAAAGCACGAACAGATTGGCGGAGATGATGAAAAACCAATCCAGATTCGTGGTAAGCCAGACGCGGGTGTCTTTGAATACCCCTGTCGCTGCCTCCCGGAAGACAAGCGCTCCCAGGACGAAGGCGACGATGGTAATGCTGGAAATCACGAACACAGGCGTCAGGTAGATTTCCAGGCCGAACAGCCTGCGGTACTGCGCGCCATCACGTGATTGGGGCGGTGTTCCCGCTGCAGACATCGGGAATATCCCCTTTCATTTGGCGTACGTATCGAAAACCAATCACGAACCGCCTGTGTCCGCTGTTCTTTACTGGAAACTGAATGCACATTTACAACTGGCGGGTCGCCTGGCTCGCATCCCTTCAACGGGCTTGTTTCCACAGGCCGCTTCGACCCTTCGACAGGCTCAGGGACCCCAAGCTTAGTGCAGGCAGCACAAACAGTGTAAACAACGCCGTGAGACGGGATGAATGGGTGGGAGAATGGTGAATATTCTCGGGACAGGACACCGGTCAGTTGCGCTCTTTTGATAGTGTATCAAAATGAGACACCATCATCTGTAAGATATGAGGTCTTTCATTTTCCGCAACCTCTACATTTCCTTTTTACGACTGTTTTTTACTATTTCAGGTGGTTTAATTCCTTGTTTCTCCCGCGCGAACCAGCGCATGCTTCATCGCAATGGGTCCGATCATCTGATTGACCGCGATCACGGCGACGATCACCGTTACGAAGGCGTCTCCCCAGCCCGGAAAGCGCCGGGTTACCTCAAGGGCGAGCCCAAGGCTGACGCCGGCCTGCGTAAGATAGGTCAATCCCGCGATACGATTGAAGCGTGGCGGGTCGCCGCCCATGCGCCCTCCGGCGTACGCGCTCAGATAGATGGCGCCTGCCCTCACGCCAACGAGCAGAATCGCGATGGTCCACGTCTGCATCAGGGCGTCCAGGTTCAAGCCCGCTCCCGCCAGCGTGAAGAACAGCACGTACACGGGAAGACCGACCGACTCGATCGCTTCTATGAAATGTGAACCCTGGCGCGAGACGTTCTGTACCGTAAAGCCGGCGGTAACGCAGATCAGCAGGGGCTCGAGATGAATATTGAGGTCGTATACCTCCCTGAGATACGCGGCGAAGCCGTGCGAAATGCTGGTCACGAGAAGGGCCGTACCCAGCAGCAGCAGCGGGAGGTTCACCCGGACCCGGTCGATATAGTAGCCCAGCGCCAGCCCGACGACCAGACCCGCGCCGATTCCCAGGATGACTTCGACGCCGAGACCGGCAATGAATCCCATGTCAAGGGCGGCCGCGGGAGACATCACGACCTCGCAGAAGGAAGTCACGGCGCCGAAGAGTACAATCACGAAGACGTCCAGCGCCACGGTAACGCCGAGCGCGGTTTCCGTGAACGGACCCGACGCCCTGGTCTCGTTTATAATGGCGATGGCGCTGGAGGGCGACCGGGCAACGGCAAGCACGCCGAAAAGCATGCCCACCGTCAGAAGCTGGAGACTCGAGAAGGAGGCGGTGAACGGAAGCAGCGACGCGGCGAGGAACACGAAGATGGTGACAATGACGAAGACGATGGAAATCTGGGTGAGGATAGAAAGCAGGATGACTCTCATCCGCTCCCTCAGTTCGGCCAGCCGCAGCTCACCCCCCGCCGCCAGCGCGATGAATGTCACCGCCAGTTCGTTCAGAAACCCGAGCTGGCCGACGGATTCTCTGGTGAGGAAGCCCAGCAGGTACGGTCCCGTGAGCATGCCGACGCAGAGGTATCCCGTGATCCGCGGCAGGCCCATCCGGGAAAGAACGTGCCCCGCGGCGTATCCGGAAAGCAGGAGCAGACCCACGACAAGCGTGGTGTACGCTCCAGGCGCGTCTCCGGGCTGGGTTGCGCCTGCCCGGGCCATCAGCAGACTCAGTGCGATAAAGACGAGAATCAGCCTCATTGGACTCTACCAAGCAGACGCCGCGTCGAGGCCGGAGCGATGAGTTCGCTGAGGATGATGCCCAGCAGCACGACGGTAATCACGGCGTCCGTCACCTCCGAACGGTGGATCTGGTGCAGGTTGACCACGATGGCCACCGCCATTCCGCCGTGAGAAAGCAGACCAAGGCCCAGACCGGCAGGCGTTCCGGAGCCGGACAGAAACAGACGTACCGAAACAAAGCCGCCAAGGGACTTGCCAAGGGCCCGCACGAGGACGTAGACGGGCACGAAAGCCAGGAGCCAGACCGAATCGATGCGCCACCCGGCGCCCACCAGGATGAGAAAGATGATGTAGATGGAGTGTTCGCCCCTCAGAAGCACGCTGCGAATGCCCCTCGTCGCGCGACCTCTTCCCAGGTTCGCAACAATGATGCCCGCGATGAGGTTGACCAGGAGTGGGGACAGGCTGAGATACAGCGCAAGCCCGCCCGAAAAGGTGATGGCTCCGATGACGACCAGCAGCATTTCGTCGTCCTTGAGGCGGTACGCGGTGAGGGCGACAATCAGCAGGCCGACGGCAAGGCCGAGCCCTACCGAGACGCCGATCCATAAGAACGTGGACTCGCCGGCGTGCAATACGGCCAGGCACGAAATGAGACCGAACGCGGTAAGGCCGACCAGGTCGTCCATGTTCGAGACATTCGTGAGAAGCCGCATGAGGGGCCGCGCCTGAGACGGCGTGTTTCGGGAAAAAAGCGTGAGGCCGCTGGACGCCGTGCCCGATGCCGCTGCCGCCAGCGTGACGGCGCCGATCACCAGCAGTTCCGTTTCGTGAGAATAGAGGCTCTGAAAGAGCAGCAGAAAGGGGACGGCCACAACCACTACGGTGATCAGGCTCTGGACAAGCGCAACGCCGAAGACCCGTCCGGGAATATGGCTCAGCCGGCGAAACTCCCACTGAACGCCGAAGAGCATGCCGATCCACGAGAGGCCCATGCCCACGAAAGGATAGAGACCGTCGAGGGTTGACGTGTCCAGCAGATCGAGTACGGCGCCGCCGAGGAGAAAACCGACGATCAGGTATTCGATACCGGTGAGGAAGATATTCCTGACGCCGAGGGGAAGGCGGACGTGGACGAAACTGAGGCGGGAACCGACGAAGGCGATAACAACGATCAGGATGGCGGCGAAGACCAGTTTCATGGAGGTTCTCCGCTATCCGGACCAAGACAGAACTCGATGGGCAGCAGAAAGAGTCTGCCCACACCGGGCTGCGTGAAGTCAACTCCGGTCTCCCGGAAGAGCCGGATGAGCGGATCGAGAAGAGACCGGTCCTTCACGGGTGCGACGATAGCGCTCGAACGGCCGGATCCGGCCGGGAGCAACCCGGCGAAAATGGGCACGTCCTCGGACAGGATCCGCTCCATGGGGGTGCCATCCAGGACCGTTGCGCCCGTGACTTCCATCTCCACGAGACCGGACAGGACCTCGTCCAGCAGGTCCTCGCAGTAGAGTGTGATAAAGAGCAGATGCATGTCGAAGACATTCCGCCAGGGGTTGCAGCGGCCGGATCGGAAACGGGGCTTCCCCGCCGGTCCGTCCGCGTTCCACCCTAATACGGCTCCTGTGTGCGAATGATCGCCATGACCTCATCGGGAGACGCGGCGCCAAGAACCTGCCGCCGGATTTCCTCGCGGTCGAAAATGCGGGCGGTGCGGCCCAGCACGCTCATGTAGGCAGCCATCGATGCTTCGGATGAAAGAACGATGAAAATAAGGTGTACGGGCTGCCCGTCCAGGCTCCGAAAGTCGATTCCTTCCCTGGATATGCCCAATGCCGCGACCACGCCTTCAATCTCGTCCGACCGGGCGTGGGGTATGGCCACGTGATGGTCCACGCCGCTGGTCTTGATGGCCTCCTGTTCCAGAATGAGACCCAGCAGCGCGTCGGGGTCCGACACGTGGACCGACCGGCCGATCATTTCGATCATCTCGCGGATGGCCCCGTCCCGGCCCGGACTGGTCAGGTTGAGTTCGATGCGGTCGCCGGACAGTGCGTCGCAAAGTTTCATGGCGCTGATTCCCGTTCTACCGGACGACTACGGTGGTCGTGCGGCGCTGTGGATCCAGAGCGACGTAGGTTGTGCCGTTCTCACCGAAGAAGGTCCGGTCTTCGAATGCCGCTTTCGTGCGCACGCGCGCAAGCGGACTTCCGTCTACGGACACGGAATGGATGTCCCTGCCCGTGAAGCGCAGCGTCAATTCCGGCATGCGCACGGGCAGGTCGAGCGTGACGGTGTTGTCTCTTACGACGAGTTTCGCCATCTCGCGCATGATGGCGTAGGTGGTAATCTCGCTGCATTTGCGCCAACGGGTGCGCTCCCCGGCCGGATCGCGTTCCTTCAGCCGTCGGACAACGGTCTTGAAGGCGTTGAATCCCCGGCGGTCGGCGTCGTGAAGTCCGTAAAACCCCTGCCAGTGGCTGATGAGGACCGCGGGATCCCCGGCGTCGATGAGGGCCGGCAGTCGGCCGCGCTGAAGGTCCGCCGTGATGTATTTGTCGGCGTTGACTTCCCCGTACCCGGTCCAGGACCCCGTCCAGTCGCCCGTCCCCGCGATGATTTCGCCCATGGCAGTACCGGCGTCGCGGTCCGGATACCAGACAGGGGTCTCCACGGCGCCGTCGGACACGCGTTTGAACAGATAGGGTGTCGGGTTTCCCGTGACGCGGCGGCACGCGGCTTCGGCGCACCGCGCGTAGAAGTCCAGCGGATTGCCGAATCCCCCCGGGGATGTGACGCCGGCGGGGGTCAGACCCACGTTCTGGAGAATCTCGCAGGCAAGCGCGATGTAGTCCGTAACCAGTTCTTCCCGGTCCGTGGGCAGCCGGTTCCATCCCCACTGCTCCCAGAGGTTGGGGTCCACCGGCTTCAGCGTTTCCAGGTCCACCACGAACGTGTGGGTCATCATCTCGGGTGTGATATCGTAATTGGGAACGATAAGCTCCCTGCACATATCCAGCCAGCTTTCCTGCTGCGCCCTGCTGAAAAGCGGGAGCCCGTGGTCGATCCTACCCAGCGCCGCCGGGCACGGTACGACGCTGAATTTCCCCTTGAGGCCCTGGTCCAGGCAGTATTCGGCGAATTCCCGGGTGAATGACTCGGGATGCACGACGGGTACGTCCTCCCAGCGGCGGCGCTGACCGTCGATGGGATTTCGGTCCCGCATAAAAAAATAGTTCAGGTTGACCAGCAGCGTGGAGTCATCGAAGATGATCGAGAGGGGGACGCGATCCAGGGCATGGCGGGTGATTTCAACGCGCATCAGGGGCTCCGTCGGGCTCTGACCCCGTGAAGTAACCGATCCGGGTCTACTGACGTGATTGAAATTCTAGTCCACCAGCGCCCCTTCGAGAACCTGCGTCAGGCGCCGGGCGACGATTTCATCTTCACCGTCTTCCATCATGTAGGGCATGACTTCCACGCCCGTCCCGGTGTGGAAGAGCTCGATGCGCGGATCATTATCGGAGAGTTGCCGCCTGGCTTCTTCCGGAGAAATGCGGACGGTTTCCTCATCCCAGTTGATGGACAGCACGGGGGCGACGTTCGACCGGCCGGGCTGGAGGATAGCCGTCGTCAGCGTGGGAATATGCGCGATCGCGCCCGCTATGGTTTCGAGCCGGCGCTCCCATTCCTTCCATTCCGCGCTATGGTCCCGCCGCACCCACTGTTCCACGGCGGCGAGCAGTCCCATCACTTCCTCCTTGCCGGCCTTCATGGGACGCGCGAGCGCGTGATGCGGGGCGCCGTTCATGAACGCGGCGTGCAGGATGTCTCTCCTGCCCAGAACCAGGCCGGACGCCTGAGGGCCCCGAAGACACTTGCCGCCGCTGTAGGCGACCACGTCCACCCCTTCGGACAGGTAGGGATTCGGCACGTCCGGCCTCTCGGCGGCGGCGTCGACGAACGTCGGCACCTTGTATTTGCGGGCGATGTTCACGATCTCGGGCACCGTGATGGTACCCAGGTCGGCCGCGTCGCCGAAGATGGCGATCATGGCGGTGGATTCGTCAACGGCAGCCTCCAGATCGCGCGGGGTCTCTACCTCGACCATCTGAACGCCGACCATGCGGATGGCGTGGTCATAGACGTGCCTGTGAGAGGGCTGCGTGATGACCCGGTTCTTCATCCCGGACGTATCGGGCAGGCGTTTCATCTTGTCCGGATCCAGCCCGGCGACGCAGGCCGCCGTGACCTGGCAAAGCGCCGCGGCGCAGCCGCTGGTGACCATGCCCGACTCGCATTGCATGAGATCAGCGATCCGGGCGCCCACCTTTTCCATCAGTTCGTCGAGATGCACGTACGCCATCGAGGCTTCATGTATCGCCTGCCGGACCTCCGGCAGCATCAGGGAGCCGGAGATGATCGTATAGGTCCCCATACAGTTGATCAGTGGACGGACGCCTATAGACTCGTACGTGGGGTGATGAGCGGATGACGCGGACATGCAGGTATCCCATGGAAAGACGTTACCGGATATGCGCGTTGTTCAACCGGTCCCCGGTGCGGACGGGGCAACCGTTATCAAGAGTCTACAACATGGGCGTTGGGATTGCAAGTCCGATGTTGCATGGAACCGACGGGGGGCGAGACTCCTCCCCCGGCCCCTCCCCGACGCGGGGAGGGTAGCGCACGTGCTGACTGACGGGTGGCCGCAATTCCAGACATCCGGGCATCATTCGACGCGTCAGTCTGGGGGCTTCCTCACGGCGCGGACAGATGTGTCGCAAAATGCGTCGCACTGTCGCATTTCGCGACACCGGAGGGCCAGATTACGCGTCCAGTCCGAACGCGCCGGCGAAGATGACGAAGTCGGAAAAGCCTACGGTTCCGTCGCCATCCAGGTCGTAGCGGGCATCATACCCCTCGTCGCCGCGGTTTGTGCCGAACCTCTGGGCGAACAGCACGAAATCCCCGAAATCCACCTGCCCGTCGCCGTTCACGTCAGGACTGCCCCAGGCTGTGGCGTTAAACACCGCCGGCGACAGGCCCGCCGCCCGCGCCACCACCGTGTTCGTCCCCGCCGCGGGACCCAGCGTCAGCGTCGTGGCCGCGTTCCCGGCCGTATCCGTCCTGGCGGCCTTCACAGACAGGGCGCCGCCGCCGGTGACGTTGAAGATTATGGGCATGCCCGGGAACGGGTCCCCGTTCTGGTCCCGCACCGACACCACGAACGGCGAAGGCAGCGACGCCCCCGCCACGCCCTGCTGCCCGAGGCCCGAAACAATCTCGACCCGGTCGGGGCGACGCCGCACCCACTCGGACGTGTCCCACAGCTCCACTTTGCCGTCCGTGGTTGCGGAAGCCAGTATCGACCCGTCCGGACAATAGGCCAGCGATACAACTGCGCCGGTATGTGCGAACTTCTCGTATACCTTCCCGGTCGCTACGTCCCGCACGATGACAGTGCCCCCGGCGCCCGCGGTGGCCAGACTCTCACCGTCCGGAGAAAACGTCAGGTGGTTGATCCAACTATTATGCACTATGTCCATGTCCGCAAGATTGCGTCGAGCGGCAACGTCCCACAACGCGATCACTGCATTCTTTGCGTCGGAGGCTGCCAGGATCTTCCCGTCCGGCGAGAACGCGATCGAACGGATCCCGCCCCCCCCAATGCGCACCAGCCGGTACCGTTCTCTCAGCGCGGCCACGTCCCAGATCCTGACGGTACCGTCGGACGAACACGACGCCAGAACGCCGCCGTCGGGAGAAAACGCCACCTGCGTTACGCCTTTCGTATGCCCTCTCAGCACGCCTATGAGTTGCCGTGACGCCACGTCCCAGACCCTGATCCTGTCCTCGTCATCCAACAATCCCGACACCAGCGTCGTCCCGTCGTGAGAAAACGCCAGCGAAGTGACCCACGTCGTATACCCTTCCAGCATACCCGCCAATCTCCGCGACGCCACGTCCCAGAGCGCGGTGTTGCCTGAAACCGTCCCAACGGCCAACAGCGACCCGTCCGGAGAGAACGACAGTGAAGTGACCTGCCTGTTGGGCTTGCCTATATCCAGCGTGGCGATGTCCTCCCGCGTCTCCATATCCCATAACTTCACCATCTTGTCGCGCGATCCCGACGCCAGCAGCGACCCGTCAGGAGAGAACGCCACTACCCTGACGGCGTCGAAATGTCCCTCCAGGGTCGTCAGATGATACGGCGACCGCTGCGCGAAGGTGAACTTCTCGTATTGGCGATTACCGCGCCGGTCGACCGCCAGGAACCCGACGGTATGGGCCGGCGGATTCGACAGCGTCGTCGGGAAACGGCGGGATTTGGACGGTATGGCACCGTCATACTCGAACGCGATCTCCGTATCCGTTTCTCCGGACAGGTCGCGGCACCCCAGGATTTCCACGAACAACGATCCGGGCGTGGGCACCAGCGCAATCAGTTGATGGAGGCCGTGCGGCGCTGTGACCTTAAGGCGCACTGTGGTGCTTTCCAAACCCGCGGTATACCATTGAGACGACAACAGTTCCAGGACAGGAAGGGACTTCCAATCGGTTTCGAGGGGGACCTCTGGGTTGAAATATGGACTCGCCGACAGGTACGCCACACTGCAACTCGACAATTGACGGCCGCTACCCGCCGCCAGGACAGGGTCGCCGTCACGGTAGTCGTGCCACCCCATCCCAAAGGCATGGGCAAGCTCGTGCGCCGCTGTGTGAAAACCAAATCTGCCAGGGAGGTAGGCTGCACCTCCATCTTTCCCCCCGGAGGCAACTCCTCCCGCTCGCACGCCGCCAGCGTATCCGATCGTTTTCCCGGCACGGTTGTCGATCACGATGAAGAAGACGACATAGTTCGAATCATACGCCTGCCAGACCTCTTTGCTCACCGTAGCTGACGTGCGGTCATGATAGTGCCAGTCGCCGTGTTGGCCGTCCAGACGGTGCACCACGGGCTCGCCAGCGGCGTCAGTCTCATAACGGAACGTCATCTGCCCATACCCGTGCGCTTCCATCTGCTCCCCGAAGAACCGCTGCAGACGCACCATCCTTGCCTTCATCGTATCCACCACCGCCTGACGATACGGGCGGTCGCTGGGCAGAAAGTAGATCATGCGTACTGTACGCGGTTCCCCCACGTCCCGGTCCGCCGCATGCTTGCCCGCAACCTGCCCGCCCAGGCGCCGCCAATCCTCCTCGTCCAATATCACGCAGTGGAGCACGCTGTCAGACGGTGCGGGCGACGTACGCGCGGCGTGTGGCGGGCAGAGCAATGACAGAAAACACGCCGACAGCGGCAGCCATAGAGTCAATCGATGAAAAACACATTGCTTCACAATGAAATCACCTCTATTGGAAGTGCTTCGACGGCAGGAGACCCCTCCCCC
>CAZKDZ010000103.1:0-9756 GCA_964551635.1 uncultured bacterium
GGTGTGGGGAGGAGGGGGCCCCCCTGGGGATGGAACTGGCGGAGCAGTACGGGCACAAGCACAATTTCTTCCGGGCGCCGGTGAGCCGGTACGAGGGGAAGTTGATCCGCAAGTGGCAGGACCGGGGCCATTTCATGTCGATAGAAGTGGATATTTTTCCTTTTACGTACAACCGCCTATTGAAAGATCTGGACGACGGAGTTCACGAACGCATCCGACAGGAGATGGAAGCCCAGGCGCGCCGCTTTACGGACGAGGTGGATCTGCCGGTGACCGACGTCGTGATCCACGGTTGCCAGTGGACGGGCGCAAGGACCGCTTCGATACTGACGGACAACGACTGGCGGATGCCGTTTCACTTCTGCGGCCACGATCCGAGGATGAACCGGTACGACTTCGGACCGTTCTCGCTGGCATCGGCCATGCCCATGCGCTATTTCGACAGGGAGGCGGGTCTGCTGGACCTGTTTCTCCAGCCGTGTACGTTCGACGATTCGCAGAGCATTACCGAACCGGGCGTTGGCACCCTGGGGCTCGATCAGGTGGAGTACGCGGAGGCGGCGGTCCGGTGGGTCGTGGAGTCCCGCGACCTCTGGCACGTGCCGCATATCGGGACCTTCCACCCGTGCTATCTGGTCCGGCCAAAAGGGGATCCGCGCCGGACGTACGAGGCGGCCAATATCGTCTACGCGTCGCTGGCGGCGATGGGCATCGAAACCGGCAGCCTGCAGGATTGGTCCCATTTTGTACAGGCGCGGGACGCAATGCGCATCGAACTGCTGAGCAGCAGTCCGGAACGGACCGTCGCCAGGCTGACGGCCGTTGAGCCTGTCGAGGGCCTGACAATGATCGCCGAGACGGGCCGCCAGGTCTCGCGCGTGCTTCTTGACGGCCGTGAGCTGTCCCCTGTGGCCCTCGAAGTGGAGGGGCGCCGGTGTTCGGCCGTCGTGTTGTCACTGAACCGGAACCAGGAAGCCGAACTGGCAATGGTGGCCTGACGCCGAGTGTAGCCAGTGTTCTGTCCCAGAAATAGATTGCCAAAATTCGGCCGTCGAGTCGCCCGGCTGGCAAGGCGCCTGAGCGAGTCGACCTGGGCAAGGTCGGCGAGCGAAGGAAACGAAGCGAGACGGGATGAATCGGCGGACGAATGGTGACATATTTCTGGGCGGGACACCGGGAAGGAGGAGCGATGAAGTTTGCACCCAGGCCGGAGAACGACTTTGCGGATTATATCCGGACGTACTACGAAGCGTGCCGGTACCACTGCGAGAAGATCGAGGCGATCGCGGGCAAGTGGATGTTCCGGGACCTTCTGCCGGGCATGAGCGATTTCGACACCCGCTTTGTCGTGAACGACGGCATGACGGTGGACGACTGGTGCCGGCTGTCGACTGTGATGGGGGAGACGCACCTGAGGCTGTGCGAGAAATACCCCTGCTGGGCACGGAATTTCGAGCACCTGCCCGGGGTGAATCTGACGTGGTCCGAACTGATGTCCGAGCGGAACTACTATCCGGAATACCACCAGTGGACGTACTATCTCACGGAAGACCAGAAAAGACTCGGCGCGGCGCTGGACACCCTCGCCAGGAGGCCCTGGGACGACAAGGACGAATACTTCCATCTAAAGAAGTTCTGCCTGTATTACGGGCGCTACAACCGCACGATCGATCCCGCGATCAACCTGGGCGTCCACGAGAACAAGTATCCCCTGCACAGCAGGATCATGCACTATTTCAATCCCCCGGTCCACTCGGCCGTCTGCGTTCTCGAAAAGAGGAATATCTGCGGAAAGCTGGATGCGTACGAGATCGCGGAACGGCTCTTTCCGGGGCTGCGATGCTGGGATCTGATCAGGGAGATCCTGCACGCCCATTATGAGATACCCAAATGGTACGAGGAGCCGCATCTCAGCACGCTGGAGGATGCGCTGGAGGAGGCGTTGGGGGAAATACTGGTACGGTTGAGGGACGCCGTGTCGCTGATCCCCGAGGAGGCGGGCGCGGATATCGGCGCGTGGAGAGCGGCGCTTCAGGAGGTGCCGGTGGACCCCGCGCTGGTGATTTTCGACAATGCCAAGTTCTCGCGCCTGATGAAGGGCCGCCTCCATTTTTACGGCCACGCGCCGGCGCATTTCGATACCACCTGGCTGATTCAGAACGAACTGGGGCGGATCGGCAACAGTTTCTTCCGTACGCCGTTCCGCACGTTCTGGAAGATCAGGACGGGTGAGACGGTGGACGATCCTGTAACGATTCTGGACGAACTGAAGGGCGATCTCCTGTCGCCGTCGGAGGTGGAGGGCACAAAGGCATTCGCCCGGTTGACGCCGGACGAGTGGGAAGTGGGCAGGGAGCACGAGATCGCGGCAGACATTGTGGAGGTATTCGACGAATTTTTCCGGGCGTTGAACAAGATCAGCGAGGCGGTATAGGCACTGGCATCGGGAGGCGGAGTTCTGTGATACCGCCGCGGTAAAACTGAAAGGAGAGTCAGATGCAGATCAGGGCGCTCAAATTGCAGGACGTGGACTACGGCAACCAATGGGATGACGAGATCGAGGACCGCTGGGAATACGAAGATTTCAGGGCGGATTCCGCCTGGCGCGAGGGCTGGATCAGCATGGACAGCGTGTATCACAACGCGGACGATGACCGCGTCTATCTGGGGATTACATCCTTCAACGCCGATATCTTCCGCGCCTACGATCGCGCAACCGGCGAGTTCGAGGACCTGGGGTACGGCAAGGTGGCCGATCCGTTCGATGCCAAGTTTCACAGGTCGCTGGTGAGGTGGGAGAAAGACGGCTGTCTGTACGGCGCAATCGCGCTCCTGCACGATATCGACCGGTACTGGGAGGCGCCCGGCGGGGCCATCGTCAAATACGACCCGGCGACCGGCGAAATCAGGAAAGTCGGGATTCCCATGCCGCATATGTACATCCAGTCGATCTGCCTGGACCAGGAGCGCGGCGTGATCTACGGCATGACGTTCACGCCGGAGCGGATGTTCCGGTTCAACCTCGCGGACGGCCGCTCGGACGACCTTGGACCGATCAGCAGCGGGATGGAGATGGCCCAGGGCGAGAACGTCGAGCTGGACGACGACGGGTGTGTGTGGTGCGGCTGGAGCGTCACGCGGGCGTGGCAGAATTTCGCGGGCGTGGACCGCAACCGCCTATGTAAGTTCGACCCGGAAACGGACAGGATCGCGTATTTCGACGCCGGTCTGCCCAAGCCGGACGGCAGCTACGGATACGAGCGTGTGGAGGGTATTTTCAACCTGGGTGGGGGCAGAATGTACGCCAGCGGCGCGAACGGGTCGATATACCGGATCGATACGGAGACCGGGATGGGCACCTACCTCGGCACGCCCGTTGCAGACAGGCGCAGCCGGCTGACCACCCTGCAGCCCGGCCCTGACGGGGCCGCCTGGGGCGTCACCGGGCGGGACGGCAAGTGCGACGTGATCCGCTTCGACGCGGACTCGGAATCGTGGGACCTGCTGGGACCGGTATCGGACGGAGACGCCGATTGCTGGCAGGTGCACGACGTGGCCGTCACGCCGGACGGGACGATCTACGCGGGCGAAAACGACAGCCCCTACCGCAGTGGATACCTCTGGGAGATCAAGGTCTGACCGGAACTAACGGCCGTACACAAGGTTACAAACGTACGCGGCGTTGCTTTGTGCAACGCCGTTCGTTTGTACAATAGAGCCTGTCGGTACAATAGAAACGAGTCTGGACAGAAGACTGGCAGGTGCGAAATGTAGCGACAGTCTGTTTACAATTGCCCAATACGTACCAACTGCAATCGGCGCAGTTGTTTTTTTATGCCGAATCAGGTATATTTCCTGTGTGTTTGACAGACTGGCCTGTAACGATACCGAACACTTCCAAAACAGAGGCAAGGCTGATAAGGAGACAATCGATGGAAGTGACTAAGGGTCACATCAACGTGTTTGAAGATATCGGCTTTGATCGCGCAGAAGCGGCGAGCCTGAAGGTTCGGGCCGGTTTATTGCTCGACCTGAGAAAGTACATCGAAGCCAATGAGTGGAACCAACGTCAGGCCGCTGAATTCTTCGGCGAGTCACAACCGCGCATCAGTAATTTAATGAACGGCGAGATCGGTCGCTTTAGTGTGGATAAACTGATAAACATGCTCACCCGGGCGGGGATGCAGGTCGAAGTCTACGTCAAGCCTCGCGCAGCGTAATCGAAAACGCCATCCTCAAACCAGGCGCTGAATTTCTCGGGCAGGCGTCCGATCTTCGTTTTGTTCAGGGATCATACGCGGTATCGCACGTTCAGCACGGACAGATTCGAAGGATCGGCCACGACACGGTTTGCGCCTTAGCGCAAGTTTTGAAATGGATTTGTGATGACATGGATATCCGATCCTTTTGTTACTCAGGGATGCACGCCAAGTTCAGGAGGTGAGCGAAATGAACACCCATCGCGTCGAAACGGTTATACGCCGTGACCGGACGGTTCTGCTAAAGGATTTGCCGTTCCAGGCAGGAGAGTCGGTCGAAGTCATCATTTCTCAATGTTCTTCAAGCGACAAGAAAAAGGAACGCTATCCGTTGCGTGGCACTTCAGTCAAATACGTCGATCCCACAAAACCTGTAGCTAGTGGTGACTGGAACGTATCACAATGATCGTCCTCGATACACACATCTGGGTGTGGTGGGTTCTTGGTGACAATAGCTTAACCAGCCGGCAAGCCACGCTTTTGGAACGATATGAGCCTGAAGGACTGGGAGTGAGTGCGATTTCCTGTTGGGAAGTTGCTAAATTGGTTGAGTACAAGCGGCTTATCCTGCCCTTCGCGGTTGACGCGTGGATGGATCAGGCGCTTGCGTATCCGGGAATTCGGTTTCTCGATCTGACTCCGAGAATTGCAATTGAGTCAACGCGATTCCCCTTTGAGTTCCACAAAGATCCAGCAGATCAGATTATCGTAGCGACGGCAAGAGTCCATAATTGCCCATTGCTGACGGCGGATTCCGCGATACTCGATTATGGGATTGTCAATACACTGAGGTAAGTGTCCGAATCTACCTAAATCGCTCTGTGGGTACCGATACGTGTGCCGTAACCGGACGGATCTCCAGGCTGAAGAATTGAGCTGTTATTCGGTCCTGAGATAATCTGGGTATGAGTTCGTCCCATCCGTCTTTGCTGGAGCGGACCGGATGTAATGGAGGTACCAATGACAGGGATTTTGCGAAACAAGCTGGACGCCATTGTGGAAGCCTGCGAACGCCATGGCGTGATCCGGTTGGATGCGTTTGGATCGGCTATTCGGGATGAGTTCCAGTCCGGGCGGAGCGATGTGGATCTCCTTGTCGAACTTGGCTCGATGGAACCCTACGCTCGAGTCGATGCCTACTTCGGCCTGCTTGAAGACCTGAGGGCCATCCTGGGTGAGCAGGTCGACCTTGTCATTTCAGGCGCCGTGAAGAACCCCTATATCGCACGCGAGATTGCGCGTACGAAGGAGTTGCTATATGCCGCGTGACGCGCGAGCCAGCAGGAGATGAACCGGATGAACGAATCGACAATACGGCTCCGTATTGCGCCGCTGGATGAAGGTGGTTTTCTCGCGACGAGTCCCGATGTTCCGGGTCTGGTTGTGGAAGGGCGTAGTGTCACCGAGGCCACGGAGATTGCACAGGGTCTCGTGCGTAGAATCGCTGAATCGTGCATAGAACACGGTGACCCGCTTCCCAGTGCATTGGCAACGCTTCGAGATGGCGACGCATCCATTGAGGCACCATTATAGGGGATACGTATGGCTTCAGGCAACGGACGGGTGCAGCGAGAGCGGCATACGAGTACAGGCAATGGCGCATTGCTGGTGGTCGTCGACAGCGGCGGGCCGTACTGGGAGCGCATGATCGTGGAGGAGACGGTCCTCGCGGCGCTGGCGCATTTTGGTATGCCCTATCGGTTGCTGGACCTGGCAGAGGAGCGTCCTGCGCTCGAATTATTGGGCAAGTGTGCCGGTATCCTGCTGGCGCAGAACGGGTTGGGTGAGTCGTTGACCCATGCCGAGACGGGTCTGATCGCGGAGGCGGTCCGGAACGGGGCCGGTCTCGTCAATTTCGACTACGACCTGAGGGCATCTAAGGGACCGCTCCTGGAGATATTCGGGTTCGACCGGATCAACCCGCATCCGTACGCCACCGATACGGTGCGGATGCAGGAACGGGATCACTATATCACTGAATTGCAGTCACCCGGGGAATTCCACACGTTCGACCGGATGGTGACGGCGATCGCCGCCGAAAAATGGGGCGATTCGGTGGTTCCTCTGGCCGACGGGATTCTGGGTAAGGAGCAGCTGATTTACATACGCCACCTTGCTCCCTGGAGCGCGTTTGAACCGCGTAACTATCCCCTTGCGTTCGCAACGGAATGGGGGGACGGACGGGCGGTGCAGTTCACGTTGAATTCCCGGGTCTGGCGGAACGCCTTCTACGGCCATGCGCGCGGAATGGACGATCTGTTCTGGCGTTCGATCGTGTGGACGGCGCGCAAGCCGTTCGCCGCCAACATGATTCCCCCATTTGTGACCATGTCGTGGGACGATTGCGAAGGGCGGCACGATTTCGCATTCGCCGACATCGCGAACAGTTACGGGTTCAAACCGATGCCGTCCCTGTTCATCGCGAACGTACCGGAACGCCTGTTTCCCAGAATCCGCGCGGGAATGCAGAGCGGGGAAATCCACTACAACAGCCACGCGCTGGACTATTATCGGCTGCTGATCTACAATTTCGGAAAGGGCGAGTGTTCGCGGGAGGAACTGGAATCCAACTTCGCCTTTGCGGACGCGTTCTGGAATCGGGTTGGGGCGTATCCGGGTGAAACATTGCGGTTCCACTGGGGGGAATACGGCGTCAGGGCGCTTCCCTTCCTGAAGGAGCGCGGCCACCGGTTTTTCTGCCCGGCCCTGCAGACGGGGCTGCACAAGGCCGATATGTGCTTGCAGGACGGGTTCTGGCCTTACGGATTGCAGACGTGTTACTACGACTATCTTCCTGACGACCACGACTTCTTCGCCTTTGCGGCCATGCTCGCCCGTCACCAGGAGGATTTCCTGACGGGATGCACCCCCTATCTGCGCGAAAGCGAGAGAACGGACGTGGAAAAGGCCGCCGGCAATGCGGCCCTGCAGATCCGCCACGGTCTCCGCGCCGGGTTCTACGCGGAGATCGTTACGCATGAACAGAAGTTTGACGCCGTTTCCATGGATGAATGGGACCGTATTCTGGACCGTACGCGTACGATGACACACGCCTACGAGAAGATCTACGCCAGCCACGACGAAATCGGTCGCTATCTGCGGGGAAGAGACGGGGTCCGGATCGAGGAGGTTTCAACGGACGGAGCGGCGGTGCGGTGCACGCTGGCCGGCGGGACCCCGGTACCGCTGCGGTTTTCGGTGTTCCGAAACGAGGGCGACGCCATTGTGCGCGAATACCGGAAAGTCGATGCATTCGAGGGTCGGGCGGCGATGGGGTAAGATACTGCGAACCGTACCCGCAACACGGAGTTGGAAAACGTGACGGAACTCTTCTTCAACATTCAGATCGATTGCGAATCCACGCAGCGCAGTATCGACGATCCGGCCCTGGGCGAACGGTCGATTTGGGGATTGGGCGAAATCTTCTCGCAGACCGGCGCGAAGGGGACGTTCGTTGTGATCCCTTCGGACATGAAGGCGCATTCGGGCGTGTACCGCGAACTCGAATCCGAAGGCCACGAGGTGGGCCTGCACGTCCACCCGGCGGAACAGGGTTACGAAGAGTTCCTGGGCGTGTACGGGTTCGAGGAGCAGGCGGCGATTCTGAAGGAGGCCGTGGATCGGTTCGCCGATTCGATGGGCCGCCCGCCCGCCGTGTTCACCCCCGGATATTTTTCGGCCAACGACCATACCTTTCCCGCGCTGGAGGCGCTGGGGTTCACGCACGGCACGGTGTCGATGCCAACGCGAAACCTGCCGCAATGCGCCTGCGTATGGGGCGGTTCGCCGCTGGACATCCACTACCCGCACCGGCATAATCGGTCCCTTGCGGGAGACGTGGATTTCGTGGATATCCCGCCCACGGTGGACGTGGACTCGCGGATGTGGGGCGGGGCGCACCCGCAGGACCTGCGCATCGAGCTGGTAGACGCCAAGAACCACTGGTATACCATTCACAAGAACGTGAGACGACAGATCGACAGCGGAAGCGACATTCCGGTGAAGTACCTGAAAGCGCTCACGCACAATATCTTCGACTACAGCGATGCGCGGGACTTTCGAAGGGAGACGATGCTGGGCGTGATCGCGGCGGCGAGGGAAATATGTGAAAAGCAGGGCTGCACGCTCGTCCCGGCGACAGCGGCGGAAATCGCCGAATCCTATCGGGCGGCGGTACCCCTGCCCGAAAGCGGCGCGCGACTGGATCTGGACACGAGGGGACGGGCGGCCTGGACCTGAGCGACGGGCGCGGACGGAGGGCTTCGTCTTCAGCTCATTGACGTCCGGTGAAAGGCACATCGCGATACGGGAAAGGCCGCGTGCCGGCCGCCTCTATTACTGGGCGGCCGTTCTGTTTTCCCCTCTATCCGCGGGCACGAGTCTGATCGCGTTCCCGTAGTGAATCTTCGCCAGGACGTCGGCGGGCAGGTCAAGGGTGGGGAGGAATTCCTGCAGGTCGTTGCCCTTTCCGTCGCGGCCGTAAAGCAGGCGGTCGGCCCGGTGGATAAGGAAGTCCCTGGCGTGCTCGGGGTCGCGGCTGAGGGCGTTGAGGCCGGACCCGGAGGAAAGATCCGCGTATAGATTGGGATAGATGTCGAGAAGGCTATGGAGCTCCCCGCCGGGGGTGACCGGGCCGGACGGATAGGATT
Organism: uncultured bacterium; assembly: GCA_964551635.1. Lineage (GTDB taxonomy): Bacteria > Latescibacterota > UBA2968 > UBA2968 > JAAXHE01. The sequence continues at coordinate 8,909 of CAZKDZ010000103.1, forward strand.
CGGGTGAGGTAACCGCGTCGCCGCTGATGTATCGCCAGAAGCCCGGCGCGTGCCCGATAAAGACGGTGTCGGGGCAGGCCTGCAGCGCGCGTTCCAGGTTTCGGATGTCGCCACCGCACCAATTGTTCTGATACGTTGGATTGCCTTTCTTGTCCGGTAGAAAGGGCACATCCATATGGAGCACAACCGGGGCGCCGAGTTTACCGGCGCGGCGGAACAGCTGTATGCTTCGAGGGTCGTCCAGCAGGAGGCGATAGCTCCATTCGCCGCAGATCCTCACCCCATGCATCCGCCAGGCGCTCTCGAAGAGATCCGCGGCAGAGGCCTCGTAGGGACATGGGCAGTATCCGGCGATGAAGCGGCCCGGATACCTGTCGCATGCCGCAAGGATGTGATCGAGGGTTGCGCCGGCGTGGGTTCCGTCCGGCCGGTAGTTGAGCGGGCTGAATCCGCCTCCGAATCGCGGTGCTTCCTGCCCGGGAGGCAGGTACCACGTCAGCAGCCACGTGAGGTCGATGCCATAGGCATCCATCTCGGAAATGAGGCTTCCGGCATCCAGGCCCTGGTAGTTGACGTGCATGTGTGCATCGATGCGCATCGGGCTGGTGTCCTGTCCCAAAAATTCCTCACCATTCGACCGCCGGTTCATCCCTTCTCGCTACGTTACTTGTGCTGAGCCTGTCGAAGTGCCGTCGCTCGCCGACCATACGCAGGTCGCCTGCGCTCGGTCGCCTTGCGAGCCGGGCGACTCGGCGGTCGAATTCAGGCAACTTATTTCCGGGACAGAACACTGGTTGGGGCCCACGCATGCTCGTTGAACGGATTGTAACCTACGGGCGGATGATCAA
>CAZKDZ010000104.1:0-9016 GCA_964551635.1 uncultured bacterium
GGCGCCTGCGCGCCGGTATTGCCCGCCTGCCCGGCGACCACGGGCAGAAAGACCGCGAGGGCGGTAAATCTGGCGATGGTATCCTCGAAAAGGGCCACGGCGGCTGCCGCGAGAAAGGCCGTCCCCAGGTTGACCTGCAGCCACGGCAGCCGCTTGCGTACTGCAAGCACCGGGCCGGAAAGGGCGCGTTCGTCTTTGCCGGCGCCAACCATGGTCACCAGATTATCGCTTGCTTCGTGCCTGGCGGCATCCACCAGCGCATCGTGGCGGATGATTCCGCAGAGCCGGCCGTCAACCCCGCCGACAACCGGTAACGAAGCCAGTTTGTGAGCCTCGAGCAGTTCTACCACTTCCTCCCTCGATGACATGGCCTGCACGTACACGGGAGGGCCCTGCGCCAATTGCCCAAGGCGGTCGTCCGGCTGGGCGACTGCGACCTCCTGAAGCGTAAGTACCGCGCTCAACGCCCCGTCGTCGTCCACCACGCACAGATCGTGAATGCGCCGTTCCGGGAACGACCGGATGCGGGTGAGCGCCTCCTCCGCGGTTTCGTCGGCATTGAAAACCGACACCGAGCTATCCATGATCTGACCTGCAGACCCGGACGGATAGCTCATCAGTTCCCGCATTTCACCGGCCAGTCTCTCAGGCAGGGCGGCCAGTCGCTCGGTTCGGTTTTCCGGCGACAGCCGGGCCAGGAGCGAGGCGGCGACGCCCTCGTCCATCGCCGCCCATAGACGCCGGAACAATGTCTCGTCCATGGCTTCCAGGAGAACGACGGCCCGATCCGGGTCCAGGCGTTCAAAGACCTGCGCGGCCCTGTCTCCAACCTGGGTTTCAATCAGTTTGAGAGCCTCGGGGACGGGTGTTGAGGCCGCGCGCGCGCTGGCCTCACCCGGATGGAGACGAAAAAAGGCCCTGATCAGGGCCTGCTGGGCACTTGCGTTTTCAGTCATACCTGACTCCTTGTACGATGAGTCCATCCCTTCCTTCGAAGTAAGGGAGCCTGGGAACGAGGTCGTTGCCTTTGATCAGTCGATTCGCATTTGTCCGGAAAGACTTGTGAATAGCTGCCAGTGAAATGACGCGTGTAGGTAACGGAAGACCTTCTCTGCGAATTATTCCGGCCAGGGTCGGGAACGATCGCCCGTGGGAGGCTGGATGTTTTCCGCCCCGAGGGCGCTCCTGGCCAGGGCCGACAGACCGATGCGATAGAGTTCTCCGAGTGCGGCGCCCGCCTCGCCCGCGTGCAAGAGTCTGTCCGTATGTCCGGTCAGTTGGCAGAGGGTCTTGTGGCGCAACGCACCGACGAACAGACTCTGTTCGTCGAGTACGGGCAGCGTGTGAAAATCCGTCCAGGAAGGATGGACGAGTACCGAATCCACCGAATCGCCAGTTCGGAGGAACATCACGTCGCGGCCCATAAACGAGGCGACGATTATCGCTTCATCGGCAGCAAGGAGTTCCCCGAGGCTGAAAACCCCGGCCATTGTCCGGTCGCGATCCACAACGTATACGTAACCCAACACCCGGGCCTGACTGGTTCGCAATCTGGCCAGCGCCTCGCCGGCGGAGATTTCAGGCGGCACGGTGAATACCTGAGATTCCATCAGTGCGCCGGCGGTCTCCTCCCGGTAACGAAGCAGTGGATTCAGATGCCTGGTGAGATCCTCGGGCAACGCTCTTAGGATCGCCTTTCTCGACTTCGGCTCCAGCCGGCGAACGAGGTGCGCCGCCCGGTCCGCCGCCAACCCGCCCAACGCGTCGGCTGCCAACCCGGCCGGAATACGCTCGAGACAGGCCGCGGCGGTACTCGATTCCATCGTGTTGAGTAAAGGCGTGGCAAGTTCGGTCGGGACCCGGGAGAAGAAGGGAACAAGGTCATCCAGCGAGCAGTTCTCCAGTTCGCGTGCGGCTTCCGCGGCGTGGTCGCGGATAAATTGATGTACTACATTCGATGCCCCGTTCATCGTATCAATTCCTCTCGACAAGCAGAATGGACGCCTGTTCGGCAAACACCGATGCGGGCACCGAGACTCGTCCTTCTTCGGCGTCAAGCACCACGGCCGTGGCGGTGATCTGGACAATCTCTCCCTGGTGGTCTCCAACGCTGACCCGATGGCCGACCCGGTAGGTCTTCTGCAGGTAGTATGAAGCCAGGATATTGGCCACGGTGGTACGGGCCCCGAGAGCGAAGGTCAGTGCGCTGCCAAGCAGGGCGATACCGAGTACGAGAAGAAGCCCGCTGGTCAGCAGGTCGACGTTCAGACCCGCCTGGTTTACGGCAATCAGGGCACTCGCGACCACGACAGCCATCTGACCCAGACGCGCGAGGGCCGTCGCGTAGCCAATCCCCGTCGACAGGATGACGTCCCTGAGAAACTGACCGCCGATCAGGCCGGCGAACAGGATCAGGACTGCCGCGAGGAACCGCGGCAGATACACGACGATGCCGTTGAGCCAGACAGACACCACGGGCAGCCCGAGTATCTCGGTAGCCAGGGTGAGGAAAAAGAGCAAAACCAGCCAGAAGAGCACGCGACCGACCGCCCATCCGGCCGCGTTACGGAATTCCGCTCCACGCCCTCTGTGCAGCCTGAGCTTCGGAACCAGCCGGTCCAGCCCGGCGATCAGCCTGCGGCTCAGCGCGCGCACCAGATACGCCAGCGCCAGACCCAGTAACGCCAGCGCAAGGGCGCCCGCGATCCGCGGTGCGGCGTCGATCGCCTGGTGGGCGATCTGCTGGACCTGCGTCTTGATTTGGGCCATCACTTCCTGGTAAGACAATTCGCTGGTCCTTTCTCATCTGCGAATCTTGAAACGGCCGGTTTATGTCGTCCCGTTTTCCCCACTGCTTACCTCGTCAGGCCGGGAATCCCTCGACGTGTGTCCTCCACCACGAGGTCGACGACTTCACGCAGCGCTTCCGGTTCCGAATCGCCCTCCAGGCGCCGAAGGCGGAAATGGTCGATCTGCCGGTCCGCGCCGGTACCGTTTCGTATGACGTTCAGCGCATGGCGCAGTTCAGGCTCGCAACCCAGGGCCCTGGCGTCTTCCGCGAGATCGTCCACGAGCGTGTGCGCGAGTTCGTCAATGTCCGTGCGTCCCCTTCCACCGGTATTGCCCAAAAAGGCAAGCACGCCGTACCGCTGCGCGAGCCAGCAGTTTTCGGCGATCAGCTCGGTTGGCGGCTCCGGCGGAAGCCTGCCATCCATATCCAGACGGAGCAGGTAACGCACAAGAGAAGCATATAAGGCGACCACGCAGACCGCTTCTTCAATGGTGTGGCAGATGTCGCAGATGCGCAGTTCCACCGTTGGATAGGCGCGGGATGGCCGGATATGCCACCAGAGTTCGGTGCTGTCCTGGATGAAATCCATTCGCCGGTAGTCGGATACGAGACGGTCGAATTCGTCCCATGATCCGAGAGGTGCGGGGAGGCCCGTGCGCGGCAGACTGCTGAAGAGCGTGATCCGGTAGGACTTGAAACCCGTTTCCCCGCCGCTGCTGAACGGAGATGAGGCCGAAAGCGCATGGAGCAGCGGAAGGTGCTGCCGCAGTGCCGTCATCACCCTCACGCGGCTGTCCGCGTCTCCGAATCCGGCGTGAATGTGCATCCCGCCGACGAGCAGTTCCCGGACCGCCTGTTGATAGGTCGTTGCGAACTGTTCGTAACGCTTTCCGGCGGTCACGACCTGGCTGCGCCATGCTGCGAAGGGATGCGTGGAGGCGGCCATGACCGCGGCCCCGTGCCTTGCCGCCGCGTTGATGACGAGGCGCCGGGTCTCCACCAGGGATTCGCGGACCTCCGCCACGGATCTGCTGACTCCGGTGGTGGTTTCGATCTGGGATCGAAGGAATTCCGCCACAACCTTGTGGTGCCCGCAGTTTTTCTCGCAGTCCTCGAAAATGCCACGGTCCGGGTCCGGCAGCAGATCGCGTGTGTCCGGATCGACGAGGAAGAACTCTTCCTCGACTCCGAATGTAATTGCAAGGGGATCATCGCTTTTGCACTGCGCCACTTTGCCTCCTCAAACCGCTGGGAATATTAAGACAGCTTCTTAGGGCGGCACTCGTTTGTGTACTTGAAGTATACCGGAGTCGCTCTATATTTTCGACTGCCGGCCTGGTATATTTATACCACATTTGCCTCTTGCAACGCAACTGTTTTTCATTTTTCCACTGCTGTCCAGGAACGAATCCCATTCTGGAAGGGTGTGACCTTCTGTGTTTTTGTGCCTTTTGTGGCAAATGCTTTTGCGCGGCGAACCGGAAGAGCGAGACAATAGCCACAAAAAGCACAGAAGGACTTTCTTCGTGTTTGGACGGGTGTGATCTTTCACCGCTACTGAATTTCTGAATTCTGCGAGCGGAACCGGTTTCAGAGACATTGCTTCCGGGAGGGCATTGTGGCCAACGCTTCAGATGGGGAACGTGTGGATAGAATCCGGTCCGCGGTGAATCGGGACCGGCTTGTTGAGACGGCGATGGCGCTGATTTCTGTGCCCAGCCCCACGCGGAGCGCCGGCGGCGTGGCGAACCGTCTCGCGGAGATACTGGCCGACGACGGATTCGAAGTGAAGCGGCCGGAGGCAGACTGGCCCGAGGCGCCGGCTGTTGTGGTCCGGCTGGAAACAGGGCGCCCGGGACGTACGCTGCAGTTCGACGGGCACCTGGATACGGTCCACCTGCCGTTTGTTCCGCCCAGGATGGAAGGGGGCGTCCTGTACGGTTCCGGCGCATCGGACATGAAGGGTGGAATTGCGGCGGCCGTTGAGGCGCTCCGGGCGCTGCGCGAAACCGAAGCGCTGGCCGGAGGGGATGTACTGCTTACCGCGCACGACCACCACGAAGGTCCCTGGGGAGACCGGCGCCAGGTGAGAGCGCTGGTGGCGGAGGGTTTCGTGGGCGACGCCGTGATGCTTCCGGAGTACCTGGCGGATCGTCTGCCTCTGGCGGGACGGGGAATGGCCATTTTCGAGGTTTCGCTGGGCAGAGAGGGAGATCCGGTTCACGAGGTCCTGCGGCCACCGGAGACGCCCGACGTACTTGGAGCCGGCGCCGAACTGGTATGCCGCCTTCGGAACCTGGAGAAGTCGCTGGCAAGGACTACGGACCCCTGGTCGGGTAGTGATGCGGTATTCGTGGGGCTCATCGAGTCGGGCGAGATCTACAATCAGGCGCCGGTAGGGTGCAGCGTCAGGGGTACGAGGCGATGGGTCACCCCCGGCCGAACGGAAGCTGTCGAAGCCGGATTTCGCGCACTGGTCGGCGAACTCGCAGCGGAGTCGGGAACCTCGGCCACGGTCGACTTCCAGATACAGGGAGACGCGTTCCGGGTTTCGAGGGAAGACGCGATCGTAAGCGCGTTTCAGACGGCATACGCGGCGGTTACTGGCAGAGAACTGCCCCCTGGCGGCAAGCCGTTCGTGGACGACGGCAATACCTACGCGGCGCTTGCCGGTATTCCGGCGCTGACGCATGGGCCGGATGCAAAAGGGGCGCATACGCTGTCCGAGGCCGTCGCCGTAGACGAACTGGTACGGGTTGCGCGGGTATACGCCATGACGGCCGTAGCGTATTGTGGAGCGGACGTGCAGGGACCGAAATAGGAGATTCCGCCGGTCACCCGGTAATTCCGTATTCGTCCAGGTAGGATTCGATTCGCCCTCCGGCGTCGGAAGTAAGGGCGATCCGTCCGTCGATGCTGCGGCCGGGCAGGTATTCAAGAATGTCATGGATGGTGATTATGGAACGTACGGGTACGCCGGCGGCGGTCTGAAGAGCCGCCACAGCGTCTTCTCCAGCGGCGTTTTTTTCCTTTCGGTCCAGAGCGATGACCAGACCCGATATCCGGGCGCTGCACGCCGCTTTCAGTCTACGGATCATCTGAATCTTGGTGGCGCCGTCGGTGACCACGTCGTCTACCAGCACCACGCGGTCCTGTGGGTCGGGCTCCTTGCCAACGAGCCAGCCCCCCTCGCCGTGTTCCTTGATCTCTTTCCGGTCAAAGCCGTAGCAGGTATCCACGTCGAAGCGCTGGCGCAGTGCGATGGCTGCAGCGATGCAGAGCGGGATACCCTTATATGCCGGACCGAAAACCAGTGTCGGTTCAACGTCAAACTCCCGGATGGCGCAGGCGTAGAAATAGCCGAGACGCTCGATTTCCGCTCCGGTGTTGAATTGTCCGGCGTTGAAGAAGTACGGGGACCTTCTGCCGCTCCTGAGCGTGAATTCGCCGAAACGGAGGGCGCCGGTCTCAATCAGAAAATCGATGAATTCCTGCTGGTAGCCTTGCATCGCGAATACTCCAGATGAATGGTGTCCGGACCGCAAAAACGGTGTACAGCCGGGTTTGTGCTTGACGCGAATTTGTCAAGAGACGATCTTAGGGACTCTGGAGACGAAACGGTCAACCTCAGATTAAAAAAAGACAACAGTCATATTGGCCACAAAAAGCACAAAAAACACAGAAGAGACCGGCATCAAACGGGGTGTTAAGGTCGTTCATAAGGATGATATTTCCGTGCACGTCCAGTGACCTGGTGTATCCTGGAAATCCGCAGTTTAATCGCCTTTATCAGCTTGCACATATGCGAATTAACGTCTTCGAAAGACGATGAATCCAGGTTAAACGGTGAATCGAGGTTGGATTGACGGTCAGAAAATGGCGTATCGCGCTGGCGGGGTGGATGGGACTGATTTTTCTGTTATCGAGCAGATGGCTCGTTTTCGGCATGTCCGCGGATGCGACGGAGGCGTATCTCGGCATTTTGAATTACGCGGTTCGCAAGCTTGCTCATTTGACTGAATATGCGGTCCTCACGGTTCTCTGGCTGCGGTCAATCTGGATCGAGCCCCGACGTTTCGGACCCTGTCTGGCATGGAGCGCGGTTCTTTCCGTATGTTTCGCCGTGACCGACGAGATCCATCAGGCTTCCGTTCCGGGGCGATTGGGAACCTGGACCGACGTGGTGTATGACGCCGCCGGCGTCCTGCTGATGGTTTTTGTGTTATGGAAAATCAGGAACGGGGAAAACGCGGCATTGAAACGCAGGATGCTCGGATTTTCCGATCGTGCTTCGGACCGCGCATAAGATAAATGATCCCGCCCGGCCCGACAAGCCGAATCACCTCTTTGACCCTCGATAAAGGAACGCCATGGCGACAGATCATCGCAGCGTACTCCTGCTGATTGCCGACGACTGGAGCCCGATTGCCGGATGCTACGGAAATCCGGTCATCCGGACCCCGAACGTGGACGCGCTGGCATCGCGTGGAACGGTGTTTACCCAGGCCTTCTGTACAACGCCATCCTGCGCGGCCAGCCGGGCGTGCGTGTTGACGGGGCACTACAGCCATACCCACGGGCAGTACGGGCACACGCACGGGATCCACAATTTCCACACGCAACTTTCCATGCCCTCCATTCCCAAAACTCTTGGATCGGAGGGATTTGCCACCGGGATTGTGGGCAAGCTGCACGTTCAGCCGGAAGAGGTGTACCCGTGGACGTACGACGGGCAACAGGTGCGCGGCGGGACCCGCAACGTGGCCGAGATGGCCCGGCAGGCCGGTGAGTTTCTTTCTCGGACGGGTGACAGGCCCTTTTATCTGCACATGGGTTTCGGGGATCCGCATCGAAATTTCGGAAATCGGGAGACCTATCCTGACGTGGAAGAGGCGCATTATTCGTCTGACGAGGTGGTCGTGCCCGATTTCCTGCCCGACCGTCCCGCGGTGCGGGAAGAACTGGCGGAATATTACCAGTCGATATCCAGGCTGGATCAGGGGATCGGGATGGCGGTGGATGCGCTGGAAGCCGCCGGGAGGGCTCACGACACGCTGATCGTTGTGATGAGCGACCATGGGATGCCATTTCCCGGGGCGAAGGGGTCCTCGTTCGACTCCGGGCATCGCTGTCCGCTGATTCTGGTACGGCCCGATGCGCCGTCCGTCCGGTCGGACGCGCTTGTGAACTGGTGCAATATTGCGCCGACGGTCCTGGATTGGTGCGGAGTGAAACCACCGGACGGGCTTCCGGAGCGTTCCCTGGTCCCGATTCTGGACGAAGCCCATCCGGCGGGATGGGATGAGACGTTCTTTTCACACTCGTTCCACGAGGTGACGAACTACTATCCGTACCGTGTGTTGAGGGGAAGAAAGTATAAATACGTCCGCAATCTCTATCCTGAGCTGACAACGCCGATTCCAGGCGATCTGTGGGCGTCTCCGACCTGGCAGACCGTTTTGGCCGAGGGGATCGGGATGATGGGGAGCCGGCCGACGGAGCGGTTTCTGCATCAGGATGGGGAAGCGTTGTACGACGTGGAAGCCGATCCGCAGGAGTCCACGAATCTGATCCACGATCCGGAGGTCGCCGAAATCGCGGAGACGATGCGGCGTAAGGTCAAGGCATTCCGTGTGGGGACCCGCGATCCCTGGGTCCTCGCTTCCATCCACGCCGGTGAGGAAGGTCTGGAAAAAAGGCGGTAAGAGGGGAGACGTAAGAGGGAAGAGATTACCTGCCTCGTGAGGTATCATCTGGCGCCGGAGGCAGTAGGGGTGAATTATCGGGCAAGGACTTCCTCTACCGTCTACCGGCTTGCGTCTAACCGTCTTTGAGGGACCTCTCCCTGACGAGCCAGTCTCGGGGCCCTGTGCAGTCACCAACACGAGGTTATTCGTGATCTTCAAATCAATTGTAGTCGGTCCCTTGCAGGTGAACTGCTTCGTCCTGGCCTGCGAAAAAACGCTCGAGGGCATTATCGTCGATCCGGGCGACAACATCCCGGAAGTCATGGAACTCGTCCTGGAAGACGACATCCGTATCGGGGAAGTCATAGCCACCCACGGACATTACGACCACATCGCACACGCGGCTTCGGCGGTCCGGGAAACCGGCGCCCCGTTCGCAATCCATCCCGCCGACCGCAGCCAGGTCGAAAACCTCGTCGAAATCGCCGGTTTCGTTGGCATGGACGCGGAGCCGCCGCCGCGCATCGATCGTTTCCTG
>CAZKDZ010000105.1:0-7649 GCA_964551635.1 uncultured bacterium
GGCGCGGCGCGGGAGGACGAGGTGGGCGTGGACGTGCCGGACGACTTCACGCTGCGCTTCCGCCTGGCGAGGCCGTATCCCGCCTTCATGAACGCGATGGTGACGGGAAGCATGTTTCCGATTCACCGTGGTTCTCTTGAAGAGTACGGAGACGCGTGGCACAAGCTGCCCAACTACCAGGGGAACGGACCGTACAGGATCGTTGAGTGGGAACTCAACTCCCATATCATCCTTGAGCAGAATCCGAAGTACAATCTGGCCCGTGGCAATCTGGAGCGGATACACAGCCGGTTTGCGGGCAGACCGCTGGAAGGTTATCAGAGCGGCGAGATCGACTTCGCGCTGCTGCCGTCGATCGCGGATATCTACTACGCCAGACACCATCCCGATTTGAACGATGAACTGGTCCTGACACCCACGAGCGGACTCTCCTTCGTTAAGTTCCTGTTCTCGAAACACCCGGTCTACTGGGACGCCCGCGTTCGGCGGGCGATCGCCCTGGGCTTCGACAAGCGGCGGATTGTGGACGCGATCTTTCTGGGGCGGGAGACGCCGATGCATATGCTCTCCACGCCGGCGATGCCGGATTGGGACCCCGGATTCGGGATGAGATTCGACCTCGAAGAAGCCCGGCGTCTGCTGTCCGAAGCGGGATATCCGGGCGGGAGGGGCATTCCCGAGTCGGTGATTCTCGTCCCGTCGTACCTGGCGCCCGAGATGGTGTCGCAGTTCGTTGTGATCGCCGATATGCTGGAAGAAAACCTGGGCATCCGGTTCAGGATCGACAATCAGGAACTGGGAGTGTACGCCGACAAACGGGTTTCCCTGAATCCTGCGGACTATGCGGGGTTTTGCTTTGCGGCCTCAGGAGCGCCGTGGCCGAATCCCATCTACGGCACCCAGTGGATCGAGAACGTCCAGTGGACGGACGATCCCGGGGTCTACGGGGTCTGGTGGGAGGGACAGCGACGAATCCTGCAGATCCGTTCGGGCATGATCAAGCTTGAAGGCGGGGAGAATCTCTCCGATTTCGAGCCGGTCCACCTGCGAATCGGGGCGTACGCGGACTCGGTGACGTCGCTCTTCGCGAACGGCAGGCACGGTCCCCACCTGCGCCGGCAGGCGGAGGAGGCGATGAGCGGCTGGCGGCAGACCGCGGACGAGATCCTGCAGAGGGCGGGCGGGCCGGATGCGGACCTGGAATGGTGCTGGAAGGCGCTCAATGTCACGCTTCTCCAGGCCCGTCAATACTATTTCCAGTGGTCGAACACCAGCGACCTCCGCTGGCGGCTGGAGGAAATGCGTCAGGAAGCGCACCACGCGCGGAGCCGGTCCCGCCAGGCTGAGATCAACCGCGAAGTGCACCGCCTGGTACAGGCGTTCAGCTGGGATTTCCCGCTCCACGTCGCCAATGCCACCGCTCTGGTCAAGCCCTACGTGAAGGGATTGAAATTCTGCGCCTACTGGTGGGCCAATCCCATGTATCTGAAATGGATCGATATTGACGATAACGGGGCGACAGCAGCACGGCGTCCGGTTGTCGACCAGCCTTAATTCGAACGAAAACAACCGTAAATTTACCACAAAAAGCACAAAAGGCACAGAAGGACCCAAAGGCAACCCGTGTGATGATACGCCCACCGTCCGGATGGCATCTGGGCGTTGTTCGTAACCCCCACTCAGTCAATCACAGGATAAATTCTCTCCCATTTTGTGTTTTTGTGCCTTTTGTGGCTATTGCTCTTGGTGGATCAATGGCTAATATAAGCACATAAGGCACAGAAGGTATCGGTTCGAAACGACGTGTGTCGTAACGCCGCGATTCCGAACTGGATAGACATATGGTGATGTTCTTCTTCCGCCGGGTCGGTCAGATCTTCGTGAGCCTGATCGCGATTCTGATCATCACGTTCTACCTGATGCACGCCGCGCCGGGCGACTTCTTCAATATCGAACGGCTGATGAACCAGCAGATAACGGGCAGCCGGCTGAGCCAGTTCGAGGAGAAGAGCCAGACGCTCATGCTCTGGGAGGAACGCTACGGAGAAAATACGCCCGTCTGGGAGCAGATCCTGATCTATCTGCGGCACGCGGCCGTCCTGGACTTCGGACCCTCGTTCCGCTATCCGGACACCACCATTCAGGAGATGATGACGAAGGCCTTTCCGCGCACGTTCGTCCTGGCGTTCTCACCGATGCTCCTCGCCCTCCTGATCGGCATTCCCATGGGCATCGGGGCGGCGCTGTACCGGAACACGTGGATCGACCGTGTGACCATGTTCGTTTCCATGCTGGGCATCTGCATCCCGTCCTACGTCATCGCCCTGCTGGTGATCGTCTTCTTCGCCGTTTCGCTTCAGCTGTTTCCCACGTCCGGATGGGGGACCTGGGAGTACGCGGTGCTTCCGGTGATGGCGATGGTCTTCCAGCCCGTTGCGGGCATCGCCAGGTACGTCCGGGTGAGCCTGATCAAGGAACTGGGCGAAGACTACGTGCGAACGGTCTTCTCGAAAGGGGGAAACCGGAACAAGGCCGTCTTCCGCCACGCGTTGCGGAATTCGCTGATCCCCCTGCTGACCATCACCGGACCGCAGTTCGCCAATCTTATGGTAAGCACGGCGTTTATCGAGGAAATCTTCAATATCCCCGGCCTGGGCAAGCTGTTCGTGGCCGCCGCCGGGACCCGCGATTATCCGATGATCATCACATCCACCCTGTTCTTCGGATTCCTGATCATGCTGATGAACCTGCTGGTGGATATCGGGTACGCGCTGATCGATCCGCGCATCAGAGCGAGTTACCGGCAGAACAGGGGATGACCCTTTGGGAGGAGAAAACGCGTGGCTGCATTGAATCCGGCAAGCCTTAAGCCGTCCGATGCGGATGAGTCGTCACCCCAGCCGTTACGGATCTCCTATTGGGGCGCCGTCTGGCGGCGATTCGCCTCGAACCGTCTGGCGGTGCTGAGCCTGGGGTTCGTAATTGCGATGGTTCTGGCAGCAGCCCTCGCGGATACCATCGCGCCGTACGGGTATAACCAGATTAACCTGGACAACGCGTACCAGCCGCCGTCCTGGCGGCACATCGCCGGGACGGACGAGGTGGGGCGGGATATTTTCAGCCGCCTGATCTTCAGCCTTCAGACGGCCCTGGCCGTCGCATTCGGCGCCACCGTGATTTCGGTGGCGATCGGCGGGCTCATCGGCGCGGTCGCGGGCTACTCAGGCGGTGTCGTGGACAACGTATTGATGCGGTTTACCGACGTGATGTACGCGTTCCCCGGTTTTCTGTTCAGCATCATCCTGGTGTCCGTCCTGGGCCGCGGCATCGTGACGATCTTCATCGCCATCGCCGCCACAAGCTGGGTGGGGTTCGCCCGTCTGATGCGCGCCCAGGTGCTGTCCATCAAGAACCTCGAATACGTGGAGTCCGCACGCGCGCTCGGGGCAACGCACCGGTACGCGATCCGTCGTTACGTGCTCCCGAACTCCTTCGGTCCGCTGATCGTTGCCATCGCGTTCATGGTTCCAGGGTTGATGATGACGGAGTCGGCGCTGAGCCTGCTCGGGCTGGGGGTGATGCCTCCCCGGCCGAGTTGGGGGGTCCTGATCCAGGTGGGGAGCCTGAATTTCAGGGCCTTTCCTTATCAGCTTACGTGGCCGGCCGCCACGTTCGCGCTCGCGCTGCTGTCGTTTACGTATCTGGGCGACGGGCTGAACGACGCGTTCAATCCCAAAGAGTAGATCCCACTGAGTTTGCGAGGCGCGCCGGTGTCCACTCTCCTCGACATCCGTAATCTGAAGACATACTTCTATCGCCGCGACGGCGTGGTGCGGGCGGTGGACGGGATTTCGTACGAGGTCGGGGAAAGGGAGAGCGTGGGCATCGTGGGGGAAAGCGGCAGCGGCAAGAGCGTGAGCATGCTCTCCGTTGTGAGACTGATCGGAGGACGGGGAAAGATCGAGGCCGGCGAGGTGGTCTTCGAGGGACGGAATCTGCTGCAACTGGATGAAAGGGCGCTTCAGGAAATTCGCGGGAACGACATCGGGTTCATCTTTCAGAATCCCCAGACGTCACTCAACCCCACGATGCGCAGCGGTCCGCAAATCGCAGAACCCGTTATGTGGCACGGTCGGGCCGACAGGAAGCGTTCGTTCGAGCGCGCCGTTTCTCTGCTGGAAGAGGTGGGCATACCCGCGCCGGCGTCGCGTTACCGCAACTACCCGTTCGAACTGTCGGGCGGGATGAAACAGCGCGTGATGATCGCCATGGCGCTGAGTTGCGAGCCGAAGCTGATGATCGCCGACGAACCCACCACGGCGCTGGACGTCACCACGCAGGCGCAGATCATGGATCTGTTGAACCGGATGAAGGCCGCATACGGGATGTCCACCGTGCTGATTACCCACGATTTCGGCCTGGCAGTGGAGTTCAGCGACAGGATCGTCGTCATGTACGCGGGCAGAGTTGCCGAAATCGCACCCGTCCGTGATTTTCTGAATTCCCCCAGGCACCCGTACTCCATCGGGCTGCTGGAAAACGCGAAGATGGTCCGGGGGCGTCTGGATACCATCCCCGGGCAACCGCCTGACATGACCCGGCCGCCTTCCGGTTGCCGCTTCCATCCGCGCTGCCCCCGCGCGACGGACGTGTGCCGTGAAGAGGACCCCGGAATGACCCGGATATCGGACGACCATTCCGTCTACTGCTGGCACCACGAAGGGTGAGATCGGATCTCGTGTAGTCAGCCTTGATCCGCAATTTTTCGGGGACCTGAATGTCGAATATTTACAGAAGAACAGAGGCTAACTGACGTCAATGGTACCGGATACTTGAGGTTACTGGACGTGAAGGGAGATTTCATCCATTTGAACGACCTCTATTCCCCGTTTTCCCACCCTCACCTTTTGTGCCTTTTGTGCTTTTTGTGGTAAATTTACGGTTGTCTTTTTCGAATTGAGGTCAAAAGTCTCGTAGCAGCCCCGCCCGGTCCGCGTAGTCGAAGAACCGAAGCAGATCGCGCCAGATGACGCTGATGGAGTCGCCTGTCGCGCGGACGACCTCGCACCCGAATCTCGTCTTTTCGAGATGCCCTACGGACGGGAAGTTCGAAATCATGTTCATCTCGATGTCCCGCAGACCGGCGTGCACGTACTTTTCGTCGCCGGTGATTTCCCACGCGTAGCCGATACTTTCCCGGAGGGCGGAAAAACCGATGTAGCTCATCGGTGTCTCGTTTCCGGGCATGGACAGATAGAGCCCTTCCGGTGTGCGAACGTCCTCGCTTGCCAGAAAGTCGCACAACCTCAGGAACGAGTCCCTGCTGAGCGGATTCCCGAAGGTCTGGTAGTGGTATGCCAGCCCGGTACCGGCGATGCTCCCCATCACCGCCTGCTGGTAGGGGATGGGGCCCCAGCCGCCGCTGCAGCCGCCGTTGGGTTCCAGCGGGTCCGGTCCCTCTGAAAAAGAAGCCGCAATCGTCTCCGCGGTCTCAGCGTATCGCTCTTCCCCTGTTGCCCGGTACACGCTGCACAGCGCGATCAACGGCCACCCCCGGTCCCTTGCGCCGCGCCGCCCGCCTCCGCCTGTCACCTTCCGGCAGATGAGATCCGCCACGCCGCGCGCGGATTCCAGCGCCGGCGTGTAGCCGCAATAATAGTAGTACGACAGAAATCCCTCCGCCCACATGTGAGAGAGGTGGCAGTTGGGCTTACCGTCAGCACCGACGTGAAAGGCGCCGTGGGAGGTCCATCCGCCCTGCTCGTCGAAGTGATCGTCGAAGTGGATGATGTCCAGGTCCATCACGTGCCGGATCGCGGATTCGAAGGCGTCGAGATAGAGATAGTTGCCGGTGCGAACAAGCTGTAGGTACACGGTCTGACCGAAATCGTGCTCGCAGTTGGCCATGAAATCCACGCGTCCCCAGGATGCGCTCATCAGCTGCTCGTAGTCGCCGTAGTCCATCATTCCCAGCCGCCGGTCGTATCCCAGGAATTGCTCGAATTCCAGGCGGAACTTCTGTTCGATTCCCTTGTATTTCTGCGGCTGATAGCGGAACACGGGCCCGATCGCCCCGGAGTCGATAAACCAGTCCGGAGAAGAGAAGACCACGGGAAACTGGTACGCGAAGTGCCAGTCCGCCAGCCGCGCACTTGCGGCGTCCTCCGAGTACGCCCGCAGCTTGACCTGGTGTGACTTGGCCTGTCCCTGGAAGATCGCGAGCGGCCCTGCATCCCCGGGCCAGAGATCCAGAACGATTTTTTCGGCGTCCGCGGAAAAACCCTTGGGCCACTGCTGGACGAACTTCCGGACCGAGGCAGCGACCCCGCCTTCGCCGTCTCCCGCGGAAACCCACCCGTGCGACCGGCCGACCTGCGTCTCGCCGTCGTCCACGTCGGCGTCGATCATGGCGTCGTACATGGCCGTCCTCGGGGCCTCGGTCAACAGGCCCCGAATCGGCCTGGCGGACGTGATCAGGCCCTGGTTCCCAACCGTGGCAATCGGACAGGTCGCGAATTCGTGGGCGCCGCCGATGGCGTGTTCCACGACGAGCCGCACCGCCTGCAGCTGTCGCAGGCGCGGGCTCTCCAGGTCCACGCTCGGGGTACCGATCCCCTGGGCCAGTTTCAGCCGTTCCGGAACGTCCCGGTAGGGCTCGTCGTGGATGAACTGGTACTCCACCTCCAGGTCCTCGGCGCCGGCGAATACCGTAACCCGGAACACGAGTGAAAACAGCTTTCGGCCGGCCTCATCGCGGTGCGTGCCGTGCCTGCTCACCACCAGCATCTTCCCGGTGGATCTCTCAATGCGGGGTTCCCCGTCCAGACAGCTCGTGAATGCGACGCCCGCTTCGTCTTCGATCTGCGCGCTTACCTTCCGGATGCACGCCCTGTCTCTCCTGTTGCACTCGACCAGAAACGCCTTTCCGGAAGCAGGAAGCAGGAATCGCAGAACGCCGTTGTCGACCTCGATACCCGCCCCGGCTTTCGAAATCGTAATCCCGGGACCCGTAACGGGTTCCGGCGAGTCCTCCCCCCACGTCAGCGCATACTTCTTCCGTCCATTGCCGCCAAAGCACACCGGAAACTGAAGCAGCACCCACTTCAGGGACCCGTCGGGCCATCGGGCCAATATTTCCGAAGCGAGAGGCAGGATCTGGCCGGTCTCGTCTTTCAGGGTCAGCCCGGCGGAATCCGTCAGAGATCCCTCCGGGAACGGGAGTCCCCTGCACAGCCACTCTCCCCGGCGCGGCACCCGGATTTCGTTCGCCAGCGTGATTTCAACGGCCATGAGACGGTCCTTTCCGTGTCGTTCCGCTGTGTGTACGCGGTCGCGTCGTTCCCGGTGCATCCGTAGATGATTGTGCTTGCATCCGGGGGTACCCTGGCCTACTTTTCGGCGTCGGGCCGGGACGCCGGGAACAAATCAATACGTGATTAGTTGCAGGTCCAATATACGTCGCGTCTATCGGGGTTTCAATACCTATTCCCGGTCTCTACACCCCGTCCCACCACCTGGTAAGAGGGAAGCCGGTAGACGGGGAGAAAACCGGGTAGACGGGAGACAGAAGACGGTAGAGATCACCTGCCTTGTGAGGATTCTTTTCGTGCCGAAGGCAAGCAGGGAAGACATACCGGGCAAGGATTTCT
>CAZKDZ010000106.1:0-3516 GCA_964551635.1 uncultured bacterium
GGTCAGACCCGTACAAAATCGCCAATTGCAGCCGCTTTTCGAACCTAACCTCTTTGAATTCCACGGTTCCTGGACAGCAGTGATGTCGGATGATAATTGTGCTCAACAATATTCAGCGAAGTCCCGGCGTGTCCAGATGCCGGGACTCGTCTTTGATGTGTGTACGCGATAGCTGACTGAGGGGCAATCGATGGCGAGATTCGCACGGGCCGCGGACGTGAAGACAGGGGTGGTCGGATACGGCGCGGCTTTCGATATGGGCCGTAGGCACCTGACGGATACGCGGAAAGCGGGGATGACGCCGTGCGCGGTCGCGGAGACGGATCCGGATCGGCTGGACGCGGCCAGCCGGGATTTCCCTGGAATCGAACAATATCGTTCGGTCGATGAATTGCTGCGTGATTCGGACGTGAATCTGGTGGTGTTGATTACGCCGCACAATACCCATGCGGAGTTGGCGCTGCAGTGCCTCCGTGAAGGACGCCACGTCATCAGCGAAAAGCCTTTCGCCATTACGACAGAAGAATGCGACGCCATGATTCGCGAAGCCGCTTCGCGGGACCTGCTGGTCACCGCGTACCATAACCGGCACTGGGACGGATGTGTCCTGGAAGCGCTGAAGCATCTTCACGAGGAGAGGGCGATCGGCGAGATCTACCGCATCGACGCCCGGATCGGCGGATACGGTCACCCGGGAGACTGGTGGCGGAGCAGCCGGTCGATATCCGGGGGCGTCATGTACGATTGGGGGGTGCACCTGCTGGAGTACGGGCTGCAGATCATTCCCTCGGATGTCGTTGAGGTCTCCGGGTTCGCAAAGACGGGCTTCTGGGCCGACGAAACGCCGTGGAAGGACGATACGAACGAAGACGTGGCGTGCGCGGTGGTCCGGTTCGAAAACGGCGCGTGGCTGAGCCTGACGGTTTCCTCACTTGAGAGCAATCCCAGGCAGGGGCAGCTGGAGATCTCGGGAACCGGAGGCACATACGTCTTCGACGGTCGCACTTACGAGATGATCCGTCAAATCGGTGATGAAAAGATGGTAACGAAGGGCGCCAACATGCCCAGCCGCTGGGAGGCGTTCTACAACAATATCGCCCGGCACCTGAGTGAAGATGAAGCCCTCGTGATCACGCCCGAATGGGCGAGGCGGCCGATCCACATTCTGGACCTCGCCGCGAAGAGCGCGAAGCAGGGAACGGCGATGAAGGCCCGGTACAAGTAGAGGATCCGAGATGAAGAAGGATACACGGAATACGTTCTGCACCGTCCCGTCGGTGCACCCGCCCCCGGACGTGACCCGCATGCAGGGTTATGCCTCGCGACTGAGCGCATCGCCGGACGATAATATCGCGTTTCGGATGACCACCAATGCGCACACGTACGACGTGGCGTTCAAGCGCGTGGGCAAGACGGCGGAAGAGATCGGCGAGTTGAAGGGGATGCACGGAAGGATGCAAACCTGTCCCGAAAAAGCGTGGGAAAACGGCTGTGACTGGGAGTCCGACTTTTTCTGGATTGTACCGGAAGAAACCCGCTCCTGGATCTATACGGCGGAATTCACGGATGAAAACGGCGTGAGGTTTCACGTTCCGTTCGTCGTCAAGCCCTATTTCCATCGAAAGGCTGACGTGGCGGTGCTTGCCTCCACCAATACGTGGAACGCATACAACGGATGGGGGGGCAAGTCGGCCTACAGTGAGCCCCTTCCCGTGACCCTGAGCCTGGATCGTCCCATGCCTTCCGCAACGCCCGAGGGTCAGGGCCGAAGCCATCTGCTGCGTGCGGAAATGTGGATCCTGGACTGGATGGAGGCGTGCGGTTACGCGGTGGACGTCTATTCGGACCTCGATCTGCATCGGGGATGGGACTGGCTTGCCGATTACAGGGTCCTGGTGATCAATACGCACAGCGAGTACTGGTCAGGACCGATGCGGGATCATCTCGACGCCTGGCTGGAAGCGGGCGGCTGCCTGCTCTATCTCTCCGGCAACGGGGTCTACTGGAAGGTGACGTGGGATTCGACATGCCGCGTTATGGAGGTCCGCAAGGACGGCAAGCCGCACAACCAGAACGGCGAGGAGGGTGGGCTCTGGCGAAACCTGGGCCGGCCCGAACACGCGGCGCTGGGTGTGGGCTACGTGCGTCCGGGATACATGACGTTCGCGCCCTATAAGGTCGAAGCGGCCTCCCACTGGGTATTCGAGGGTCTGGGACTCCAGACCGGCGATCTGATCGGCCGGGAAGGTATCAACGGAGGCCCGGCGAGCGGATGGGAGGTGGACCAGGTGCGGGAAGACTGGTCTCCCGAAAACCTCACCGTGCTGGCGCGGGGAATCAACCCGCTGGATTTCATGGGTCCGGGACAGACCGCGGTCTACCCGGATGAAAAATACGATTGGGACGGGTCGGGCGGCGCCCACATGACGTATTACGACCATCCCGGCGGTGGCGGTGTCTTCTCGGTGGGGTCGATCGCCTTTGGAGGCAGCCTGGTTGTCGATCCGATTCTGCAGAGGGCGGTAAGAAACGTACTCGACCGGTTTCTCCGGCAATGAATCGAGGGAAAGGCCAATGAACGACACACGGATGACAGCACGATACGATCTTCACCTGCACACGTACTGGAGTTACGATGCGCTGGCGCGGCCGGAGAGCCATTTCACGCGCGCCTGTGAACTCGGGGTGGAGTGCTTCACCATAACGGACCACCACGTGCTGGACTCGCTGCCGGAGGTGCTGGAGATCGCTTCGGACTATCCGGAGATACGGGTCGTACCCTCGGCTGAACTGACCATGACCACGTCGATCGGATCGGTGGACCTGCTGTGCTATGGCTTTCCCGCGGAACTGCCCGCGTCGATGGTTCAGGTGCTTGAGGCGTATCACGAATGGCAGCGGGACTACGGCTCGGCGATATCGTCCGGTCTGCAGGCGCTCGGACTGGACTTCTCCGATGCCGACCGGCTCGAATTGTTGAAGTCTTACAGGCCGTCGAAGACGATCGAGCTACAGGGAAATACGCATGTCAAGGGCGGCGTGATCCAGCGGTATTTCGTGGAGCGGGGGTTTATCGACAGGATCGAGGACCATGCGGACCTGATGGCCCGTGCCGGCGCGGCGACCCGGTTTCCGCCGTATCCACACGTGAAGGATGCGATGCCAGCGGTCAAGGAGGCGGGCGCGCTGGTGGCGATCGCGCACCCGTTCGGCTATTTCAGGGAAGACGACGTGGAACGGATGGATGCGCTCCGCGTGGAATGTTCACTGGACGGGATCGAGTGCGCCCACCCCAGCGTGCCGCCGGAGTTTTCGTCGAAATACCGGGAATATTGCGAACGCCACGGTATGTTCTCCACCGGCGGTTCCGATTCTCATACCGATGAGGACGTGGAGACGGGGTTCGCCGGCCACGGAGGCCCCGATGAATGGCTGGACGAGTTTCTGAATCGGCTGGATTGACGGCGACGATTAATGGTCCGCTTGCAAACCACCCGTTCATCGCATCTGTAGGGG
>CAZKDZ010000107.1:0-39377 GCA_964551635.1 uncultured bacterium
TAGAAACATCCGGAGATGGAGTGGACGAATGCGGCTGCCCTGCCCTGAACCGCATATGCGCCCGCCTTGTCCATGGGTTCGCCTGACTGTACGTATAGCCGAATTTCCTCCGGCGTGAGCGGTCTCATGGCGACCTCCGTCACCGCCACGTCCCGAAGAGAGCGCCCGGTCCCGGTGTCGATCAACGTCAGGCCGGTAAACACACGGTGCGTCTTTCCCGAGAGTCTGCTCAGCATGCGAATTGCCTCGTCTTCGCCGGCCGGCTTTTCCAGAATGTCGCCGTCCAGTACGACCACGGTATCCGCGCCGATAACGATCTCCCTGTTGAATCTAGCGGCAACTGCACGCGCCTTTCGGCCGGAAATTTCCTGCACGTAGTCCGCGGGTGGAATCGATCTGTCCAGGGCTTCCGAAACGTGGCTCGGCACAACGTCGTAGGGCAGGCCGAGCAGGCGCAACAGGTCGGACCGCCTCGGTGATGCAGAGGCCAGGATGAGTTTTTTCATGGTGGGAAAGGTGTTGCCTGATGCGGCAGCGCGGATACTAGGATTCAACCATCAGGGTAACGGGACCGTCGTTGTGAATCTCAACCTGCATGTTGGCGCCGAACTGCCCCGTCCGGACGGACAAACCCTGGCATCGCAGCGCATCCACGAATTCGTTATAGTACGCCTCGGCCATCTCAGGCGGAGCCGCGCCCGAATAACCGGGACGGCGGCCCTTCCGGGTATCGCCGTAGAGCGTGAATTGAGAGACGACCAGAACCTGCCCCCCGATTTCAGCAAGGGAACGGTTCATCCTGCCCTGCTCGTCTTCAAATATCCGCATGTGGATGCATTTACCGGCCACGTACTGGACGTTATCGGGTGTGTCCCGCCGGCCGACGCCCAGTAGTATCAGCATCCCACGGCCGATCTCGGCCGTGAGCTCCCCGTTGATGGACACCGCCGAACGGCTGACCCTCTGTACAAGCGCACGCACCCTGGTTCCCGGAATACTAAGAAGCTGTTTTAAAATTCCCAGCGGTCTTCGCGCGGCTGCAAAAGCGCCGGTCGGCGTTGGACAAATCCACCCGTATAGACTAATATGGGCGGATTTTCCCGTCAGCGCTGCACGCCCTTCGCGCCTCATAACCGCAACTTTTTCGCTCGCGCTCGGGAACTCACCGGTAATTTTAAAACAACCTCCAATGAACGCCACGAAAAGGCGGGTTGCGGTGGATTTATCCGTCATGAGATGCAATACAATCTGCCAATTTGTAATGTAGCCGATTCACAAGGGCGAGGCAAGCGAAACAACGGGCCGCGAAAACGAGGACCGGACGCCGGGTCTGTGAGACAGGACACCGCTTCTTCGCGGAGGGGCTCACAGCCCGTAACCTCCCCGGCGATGTTCGACCTTTATCTGCGGAAAGTCCTTGATATTGAGCTTGAAATGGAATCCCTTGTTGAATCCCGTTGGATACCAGCTGAACGTGGCCTGCCAGCAGTGAAGGTCCCTGTATACGTAAATCGTCTGGGAAATCAGACGGGTGTTTATCACATCGAAGTTGACGGAATAATTGAAGCGCCAGGCGCGCGTGGGATTCAATGCCAGATCCGCCTTTACCCACGAACGCTTCGATGATCCGAAGCCCGCGGCGAGAGACTCCCGATAGCTGAAATAGTGTCCCACGTTGAAATGCCACGGTCGGGTTGCGTCTCCAAAATCACGGTAGATGTCGTCTTCGAAGTTGAACCCTGTCCCTGATACGGGAAGCATGGATCTGTCGCTTCGGATTGGATCCGATCTCCGATCGGTACGTCCGCTGAAGCGAAGGCTGGTGTTGACGCTGAGGCTGCGCAGGCGCGGGTGATACAGGTCCAGACGTCCCGACTCGTCGTAGAACGTGTGGCCCATGTTCATTCGAACGTCGATCCGCCGGGCGGGCTTTATCGAGGCAGAGGTACGCAAGTCGCGCCATCGACGCGCCGGATTGGCGTCGAAATCGTATCCCGTTGAGAAACTGGCCGTTGCGAGTGTGGATCGCCGTTCCTTTCCGTCCATTTCGGTTTTGATTTCGAGCGTGTTGTTGAGCCGCAGGTTAAGTGTGCGCCTGGGATCATTCCAGGCCCGGCGGCCGTGGAAACCCAAGGTTGCGCCATCAACCCGTGCGGTCTGGTAGTACCTGAGGTCGAACTGGGGCTGAAACCGGTGACGGAACCCTCGAAGCCGTCCGATCTGCGGCCTGAAGATACCATAGAGCGAGGTGCCTGCGGCCAGGCTGGCGTTGTAAGACTCCCGGCGCGTCCGTGTGTCCTCGTTCGGGCGCGAGGAGCTCTGACTGATGTTGAACCGGTGCGTGAGGTCCAGCCACCCGAAGGGCTTGTGCTGGCTGCTGGCTCCCAACCTGGCGTTGAGCGACAGATTGTGCGTGTTGTCGTCCCGGTCCTCGTTGCGCGTGAACGCATTCGTCAGGCCGCCGGAAACGTCGTAATAGAAGGCGTGATACCAGAGTGCGTCGCGGGTTGATTCCGGCTGACCGAAAATGCGCCGCCTGCCCTGACGGAACGAGAGGCGGGGGAAACCCTGAAACCGGTTCTGGTTCTGATCGAGGTCCCTGTAGTAGTTGAGGTTGATATCCATGCTTCGCCTGGCTTCCGTCCAGCGCTTGTCCATGGAAAAAGACGACCGGAGTTGCCGGTTCAGGTACCGATAGAGGTTGCTGGAATTGTGGAGGTCGAAGTTGGAGCTGTTCGTGAAGTCCCCTCTGGCCCTCATGTTGAGCGACGGGTTCAGCCGGTGTTGGTGGTGGAAATTCAAACGCCAGTCGCGGCGCGAGTCACCCGACGGCTGTCGCCCGCGCTCAAAGGACAGATTCATGTATCCGCTGAGTCGTCTCCGTACCGCATAGTCGAACCCAGCGTCAACGAGAAACCCGTTGCGTTCCCGAAGGGCCGTCTTCAGCGTGGCGTCCCAGTAGTCGCTGGGCGCCCAGTAATATCCGATATTGCTTACGTTGACGCCGTCGCGGCTATTGCTGCCGACGCGGGGTGTCAGAATGCCGGAGCGCCTTCCCTGCGTGAGCGGAAACACGTAGAACGGAAGCCACATCACCGGGACGGGACCCACGCGAAACGTAACTGAGCGGGCGATGGCCTTGTCGTCCTGAACCACCTTCAGCGCGCGGCACACGAAGTCGTAATGAGTATGGTCCCTGTCACACGAGGACATGGAGATCGCCAGGGCGTGAAGTTCGTTCTGCCGGTCCAGGAGGATCTTCTCACCTCTGTAATATCGCCTGCCGTGACGCGCGCGGCCGCCCTTCACGCGGCCGCGCCCGGTCTCCAGGTTGTAAACCATTGACGAGCCCGTGAATCGCTCCGTCCCTCGGACAAACTCGGGCACGCCAATGGTCTTCCTTCCGGTGGAATCCGGCAGCCCCTCGGCTTCCAGCCGCTTCGCCTTCCGGTGGAGGACAATTCGCCCGGCGCGCAGCTCTATGTCCTTGTACTTGAGGACGACGTTACCCCTGAAGACGACGCGTCCTGCTGCGATATCATCCTCGACCCGGTCGGCGGCGTACTCATAGAGAAGGGAGTCCTGCGCCGACGTGTCCCGCCGGACGGTAAGCTGACCGGGATCCATTTGCGCAATGGCCGCATTGACCTGGAACAGCAAAAGGAAGAAGAGCGGTCCGGAAACACGGCGGTACGCCTTCGAGACAGCAGTTGCCGGCTGTGGGTGGATCGAGTTCATATTCTGGGTCCGCCGTCTGGTTCCAGCAACGGCGGGGAGGAATCCCGGCGCGTACATCACCGGTCAATCAGCGGAAGGACCGTCACACGTCCGGTTCTGGGCCGCGAAGAACCGTCTTCGAAATCACGATTCGTACCGCGCCTCGCACGCAAACTCCAGCGTCCCGCAAGAGACGATTGGAGTTGACTTTTCCGTGTTTTTCGCGTTACTTTTATGCGTTATTCCCGCAACGTTGCACGAGTTGGACCTGACTTGCTTGTTTGAGGCTCGTGAACCTCAGACTCATGACCATTCTTGCGGAAGTGGTGGAATTGGCAGACACGTCAGATTTAGGATCTGGTGGGCATTGCCCGTGGGGGTTCGAGTCCCCCCTTCCGCACCATTGTTGAAGCCGGACGGCGGGCTCCGATGATTCGGGCCGTGCGTTGCTGTGTTTCTGGCGCACGGCTTTCCCTTTGTACAGGAAACAGACGGCGCTGCCGGCAGCCGGTTGCGTAATGAATATTCCGTTTTTCGGAAAGTGAGTCAAGCCGAATTCTGAAAACATGAACCCCACGGAGGGACCATGGAACCGCTTGCGTTCCTGACCGAGGAAAGTATCCGGGAGATCCGGCGCCGGTTTGGCACGCCTGTCTTCGTCTATGACCAGGAAACGCTGGAGGCTCGTGCCAGGGAGGTCCTGGATTTCCCGAATGCGTACGGCTTGACCGCCCGATACGCGATGAAGGCCCTGCCCACGGCGGCGGTCGTGAGAATCCTGAACCGGTTGGGCATGCACATCGACGCCAGCAGCGGTTTCGAAGTGGAACGTGCCATCCGGGCCGGCGTATCTCCGGATCAGATCCAGCTCACAGCACAGCGTACGCCCCGGAATCTGGAGGTCCTGGTGAGACAGGGAGTCATCTTCAACGCCTGTTCGCTCCAGCAACTGAGGCACTACGGCGAACTGTTTCCGGGCCGTTCCGTAACGGTACGAATCAACCCGGGTCTTGGATCCGGGCACAGCAAGAGAACCAACGTGGGCGGCCCGTCCGCCAGTTTCGGGATCTGGCACGAACATCTGGACGAAGTACTCGCCGTCGCCCGAGCCTGCAATCTGAAGATTTCGAGCATGCATACCCACATCGGCTCGGGCAGCGATCCCGAGGTCTGGGAGCACTGCGCGATGATTTCCCTGCGTATCGCTGCACAACTGCCGGAGGTGGAGGTGCTGAGCCTCGGAGGCGGGTTCAAGGTAGGCCGTATGGCAGGGGAGGCGTCTACCGACCTGAATCGGATCGGAATGCATGTAATAGAAGCGTTCCGGGCCTTCCGGGCGGAACATAGGCGCAGACTAAGGCTGGAGGTCGAACCGGGCACCTTTCTGGTAGCCAACGCGGGGGCGCTGATCTGTTCGGTCATCGACTGCGTCGATACCGGCAGGAACGGGTACGACTTCCTGAAAGCAGACGCGGGAATGACCGAACTGTTGCGCATCAGCCTCTATGGCGCACAGCACCCCATTGTGACCGTGCCCGCGCAGCCGGAGACACGGCAACTGAGAGAATATCTGGTTGCCGGCCACTGCTGTGAGAGCGGAGACGTGCTGACGCCTGCGCCGGGAGATCCGGAAGGATTGCAACCCCGGCTTCTTGCGGAGGCGAGGACAGGCGATCTGTTGGTGGTGGGCGGGTCCGGCGCGTATTGTTCCGGAATGGCATCGAAGAACTATAACTCGTTTCCGGAGGCCGCCGAGGTACTGCAGGCCCCGGATGGCACGCTGCACCTGATCAGGAAACGGCAGACACTGGACCAGATCACGGCAAACGAGTTGATTCCGGACTTTCTGGATACCGGGCCGGCCCCGCACTATTCAGATACCTGATAGCTGTAGAGGTGGGACCCGCTTCCAAAGTATATCCGGCCGTCCAGGATGTCGCCACCCGGTCCTACGGGTACGGGCGATTCAGCCAGCATCCGTATTTCGTGCGTATCGGGTTCCACGAGAGCGATACCCCTCGTGAAGAGGATGAAGATGGCTCCGTCCGGCGCGGTAATAAGAACTCTTGGACCCTGCTGAGACGTCGTGGGCCCGAATTCGGCCTCGAGTTCCCGCTGGTGGACCACCCTTCTGCCACCGGGATCGAAAACGAAAAAGCGCCTGCGATCGGCGATGCCGTAGACCACTCCGTTCGGCCCCGGGCACATATCGGTATACCCCTGCACGCCGGGGAAGACGACCTCGTGCCAATCGAGCCATCTCGTTTCCATATCCATAATATAGAGTTCCGCTTCGTCGGCCTTCTGTTCCCCGCCGGTGCCGGCGCTGGTCGTCGTGCCGCCCAGAAGCCTGCCACCGGGCAGGGGGACCAGGCTCATGGTGGACTGGTTCGGCAGGATGTCGGTATGTTCCAGCAGTGTATGCTCGCGGGTCTGCCGGTCCCAGAACAGCAGGCCGCCGCCGGTAAGCCCGTACCCAGGGGTGCCGGCAAGTACGACGGTTCTTCCGTTTGGATGGGCAAGCAGCATGTGAGGGCGGTTGATGACCTCGTGGCATTCGTATAGCAGTTCGGGGTTGCAGCCCGCCTTGTCACGCTCGGTGTGGACCCACGGCCGGGCCGGGTCCCACGCTTCCAGAAGACCGTGTGTATATGCGCCGATGAAGAACATGTCGCCTTCTCTGGCGACGGTATTCCACTGTCCCAGCGCCGGACGATTGATCCAGCTGCCGGTTTCCGGGTTGAAACTGAAGAAGTGCATGGGGAATGCGGTGCCGCCGCAGATGGTATTGTCCGGAGCCGTGGCCACGCCCATGATGTGGGCGCCTTCGCTGGAGTAGTCGAAGGACACTTCGCGGGTCTCGCCGGTACCGGGGTCCTCAACGGCCAGCGTGCGTTCCACGAGGCTGCAGGAGACCATGCGTTTGCCGTCGGGAAAATCCGTGTGGAACAGCCCCTGGCTGCCGGCAATGATGGGTTTCTCACTTCTGTTCTCAATCCTGTCGACGTCCGTCCGTTTGCCGCGGTACAACTCCATCCAACCGTCCTCCGAACCTCCGCTGGTGTGCCCGTACACCCTCCCGTTCAGGTCACGATAGACAAGCGCATGGGCATGCGTCCGCTCGTCTTCCGTCAGGAGCGGCTCCGCCCTTCCGCTTTCCGGGTCCAGCGAGACAATCTGACTGGCCGTGCTGCCGATGCCGAAATAGACCCAACCGGTATCGTCAGCGGCGATCGCCCGGGGATACTGACGCCAGTTCTGGTCGTAGAGGTTCCCATAGTCGCGGAATTCTCCCGTGCCGGGGTGGTAGCATGCCACCGCGCTGTTTGGATACGTTCCCGACCAGATACGACCGTCGTCGTCCTCGGTCATGCTCATGGCCATTTGCGGAACCGTCTTGTGGAAGAAGGTGAATGCGCGCTTTCCGGGGTCGAATTCGACAAAGTGGCTGTTGAAGTGCGTGTAATATCTGTTGCGGCTGGACAGGATGGCGGCAAAGGGACAGTCGCCCCCCGGCGGATAGGGCATGGGGAATTCATCGGCCTTACCGGTTTCGGCGTCGATCATCAGCAGTGCATATCCGCCCCGGTGGTCGTAAAGCCAGATCAGGACCACGTTGCGACCCTCGCCGTCCACGGCAACGACTGTACCGCGATGGTTGCTGACGGGCGTGGCTACGCCGTGATGAAAGAAACCGTTACCTATCGCTTCGGTATTGGAACCAGACATGGTATTGCCTCCGTTGGGTTTTCCTGCGGGATGCCGGAGCGGTTGGACCACGCGGGCGGTATTGTCCGATCCGGCAGAATATAACATCCGGAACGCGACAGAAAAACCGGTTTTCAACGACGATTCGCGATGCCCCGGAAGGAGTTCCAAGCGCTTGCATCGGGATTCATGGGAGGCAGCACGAGGGAGGCCTGCAACGGCGGTCCATCATGCGCTGCAAGCCGACAGGATGTTGGCGGGCACAACGCGAGCGGAGGAAGCGCGGTCGCGGGGAATGGGCCGGATTTGCGTGAGCGCGAGTGTAAACGCGGCTTCCGGATCGACGGCCGCCAGGAGCCCGCAGGCGTAGAGAACGTGTTTTCGATCCAGCATCAACCGCGGCCTTCCCGGATTCAGCGAGAAAGGATCGCGGGAATCCGCGAGGGCCGTTTCGAGGATTTCTTCCGGCCGTGCCGACACGGTCAGAGCACCTCCCGTACCCACAACGGCGTTGACGTCGGACAGGTCTTTGCCGCGCTGCACAACGACCGGCCCGTTAACCGTACAGACGGCTTCAAACGTACCGGTATGCCGGCCAACGGCGATGCGCACCGCCGCACGGGCGAGGGCGTGGTCGACCGTCCGGCCTTCGATATCGTCCTGCGGCCGTGCCGGGCACGCGTCGAGCGCGCGCACGCTTGATTTCACCCTGGCGGGAGGCAGACCGGAGTCGGTTGCGACAGCCTCCAGGCCCGCGGCCTCCAGCAGCGATGTCGCATTGCCCCGCATTCCCAGGTCGCCCTCTACCGTCCGCTTTGCGCGGGGTTCGGGCAAGGGGTCCGCCGAAACGCTGCCCATTGTAGATTCCCCTGTGCAAATGGAGTGGACGTCCGTCGTTGCGCCGCCGACGTCAACCGCCACAAGCGTCCCCACCCCGGGGCGCCGACCGTCGCCGTCCGCCAGGAGCCGCGCGCCTTCCAGGACGGCCGCAGGGGTGGGCATCAGAACCAGATCGAACATTCCACGAGCGCGATCAATCCCTTTTGCCTTGACGATTCGATCGATGAAGACGCGCCGGATTTCATCACGGGCGGGCTCTACATTCACCCTGCCGTATGACGGCATGACGTTTTCGGTTACCAGAACCGGCTTGCCCGCGGCCGTGAGTACGTCTCTGATCCTGTCGGAGGCGGACCGGTTTCCCGCAACCACGACCGGACAATGGATCGGAAGATCTGCCAGCGTCCGCGCATTGGCGATGATTACCTCGCTGTTTCCGCCGTCCGTACCGCCGGCAAGCAGGATGATATCCGGATCAAGGCACAAGATCCTGTCGGCGTTTTCGCGGGTCAGTTCATACGCGAACGAGTCGATCAGTCCGGCCCCCGCGCCAAGTGCCGCCCGGCGCGCCGCCTCGACTGTCAATTCTCGAACCAGACCGACGGTAACCAGCCGGAGACCGCCTGCCGTGCTGCTGCAGGCCAATCTGTAACGGAAGCGAGTCTTTTTACCCAGGAGCCGGTGCAGGGCGTCCAGCGCTTCGGCAAATCCCAGCGCAACGTCGGTCTCAGCCGTGGAGGGGGCTTCACTGGCGGCCAGGAGTCGGCCGCGCCTCAGGTCGACGGCCCTCAGTTTGGTACAGACACTTCCGAAATCGATGAGCAGTGCAACCGGCGCGCTCATGGATGGCCCTTGAGTTATCCGCCGGCGTTCGCAGCGAAGTCGCATTCGAGCGCGGAGACGATGTCGCCCGTACCCGTACCTGCGGGAAAGGCCCTGTTGAATCCCATATTCATGATTCGTTTTTCCGCGGCGCGCCGGTCATCCGTGCTGTCATCCAGGTTACCGATGAAATAGACCGGAATCTTTCCAATACCCGCTTCGATACAAATCTCACGGAAGCCGTGACAGTCACGTTCGCCTCCTCTGTACAACGAGAAAACGAGGATGCCGTCAGCATTGGTTTCGACAGCGGCATTGACGAAATCGGCGGGCGGTGAAAAGGAGGCAAGGGACACGACGGTGTAGCCCATCGCTTCCAGGGCGTTGCCGGGAATCCGCGTGTCCGCGGTTTGGCGATCCAATCCTATGGCCGCGGCAACCAGCGTCTTCGAATTCATGGTCTGCAGCGTACGGCTCAAGTCATCTCCCCGCGAAGCCGGATCAAGCCGCGGGCGGACGCGTCATCCGTGCAGCCGCGCCAGTTGACGCACGATGCGGCTCAGGCGGGCAAGGCGGACCCGCCCCACCTGGGGGTATACGGGAAGGAACAGGAGTTGCGGTGCAAGCGCCAGGGCGCAGGTTGGCACCTGACCCGGCAGATCCCGATCTGGCTCGACCACGCAAAGGGACGGTGGCCACAGATGTGCGTCAAGACCTGCGTCCCAGAGCCGCCGGCACACGTCTGCCGCGTTGTGGACCCTGACGACGAAGAGCCAGTAGGAGTGATCCGCGCGTTGGCCCGGGTAGCAGAGATCCGGAACGCTGCGATGAAATGTCAGGGCTTCCGGCCGGCAGCCCCTGGGTCGGCGGGCACAGGAATGCAGACGCCGTGACAGCAGGTCCAGGAGGGCGCCGCAGGGCCGGCGGCGGATCTTCCTGAGCAGTTCCAGTCCTCTGAAACCGCGCGTGGCGCGGTATCCCACGGCATCGTGCGACCTGCCCAACAGGCGGCACGCGGCGCAAAGAAGAGTATACGGCCCCGGCCTGTTGAGCAGGAGAACGACTCCGTATTTTGCCAGGCGCAGGAAGAACCAGCCCTTGCTCTGCACGGGATAACTGCAATGCAGCCGTCTGATTCTGCCGCGAAGGACGGGATCGCTCACAAAGAGAAGGCCGCCGCCCAGCGCGGTATTGTATTTGATCGGCCCGAAACTGAACATGCGTACGTCGCTGTCCGGATGACCTGTGAAGCCATCTCCCCAATGCGCCTGTGCGCAATCTTCAAACAGCAGGAGGCCGTGCGTTCTGGCGAAGCGAACAAGCGGTTCCATTGGAATTCGTGCGCCGAACAGATGGGTCGCCAGAAGCGCGACAGTTCGGGACGTCAACCCGCTGTGGAGGCTGTCCGGATCGGGCTCGAGCGTCAGTGGATCCAGATCGACCGGAACGGGTACGAGTCCATGGCTCCGGATGATCTCGAGTATGTCGGGAATGGTGATGGCGGACACCAGGATGTGCGAACCGCGTGGAAACCGGGCTTCCCGGAGACAGGCATCGAAGCCGCTGCGAAGCGAAAGAAAGAAAGTGGCCTCGTCGGGGACTCCGGCACTCTCCAGGCAGGCGGCATCGCTTTCCTCGCGCCGGTCGCCGGAGAGACATCGGCGCATGCCGAAGAGGAGATCGCGCCAGCCGATATCGAGTCTTTTTCGAGGAATCATTGCCGATTCACTCATTCGCGGACGCGGGCGGCCACGGTGAAGCCACGTGGTGGAACCGATTCCGCATCGGGCGAGCGTATTGTGGGATCGGGTCCGACCTTCCGGGGTCGAATAGTCGAACTTCCACAATGTCCGTGAACTTACATCACGATTTCCTCCATAATACCCATTTGCCGTTGCATCCTGCAACACTTTCATCGACTTCGGAATGGCGATGCGGGAATGCCGAAGGACCGCGGCAGCGACACGGGAAGATTGATGGATGGCGGGCATGGATCCTCGAACCTCAACGCTTCTTCGGAACAGATTCGTATGCGATGGCTCTGCCGGAAACTCTCTTTCGAATCTCGCCGTCAGACCGGCTCCCGGTTATCAGGCGCATCGGCCTTCTCCGGTTGAACGTGGTTTTCGAGCGATGAACTTTCGCGTTTTGCCATCTGATGGAACCACCGCAAGCCGACCACAGCCAGGACGATACCGACGGCAAGCAACCACCACGGATAGTACACCACCGTATCGGGACTATCAACCGGTCCGAACAGTTCCAGTCGTGCAACCGTCAATGCCAGAAGATTGTTCAGCGCATGCCCCGCAATCGCCGGTACCAGGGACCCGGTTTGAACAACCCACCACGCGAATACAATCCCCAAAATCAGGGCTATCGGGAATTGCCATGGGTTCGCATGAAACAGCGCAAACAGGACCGCGGACCAGACAACAGCCCGGTTCCGCGTTCGGTGGGCCAGCAGGCCGCCGAGAATGATGCCTCTAAAGAGGACTTCCTCAGTCAGGGAAGCCTGAATCACCATGACGTAAAAAGACAGTCCAAAGGGACTTTCCTTGCCTGCCAACTCCTTCAATGCGTTGACGATTATTTCAGGTGCCGGTATCAGATGTCGCAAGAGGTTTCCCAGGTCAGAACCGACGATTGCCAGTCCGACAATGGACACCCCGAGCGGCAGGAACAGTCGCCAGGATACGGGCCTGAATTGCAGGATATTTCGCCAGGTCCGATCTGTTCGGCGCTTCGAGTAAACAGCCACCAGAACGAAACTGACCAATGTCACGAACCAGATCACGGAGGGATTCTCGTACATAGACTGTTCGAGTATGAAACCCAGGATGGCAACCGGCACGCCCAGTGCCGCGCTTATCAGGAAAAACAGGATCAGCAGCCATACCGACTGCTTCAGATTCGGATACGCCATTAATTCCCTCCTGTTTGGGTGAGGAGATGCCGCCGCAACGAACAATCCGGACCCACGTCGATTGTCGCCCTGAGCCTTACCCCGTCAGACAGGCTCCCCGTCGGCTGCTGTTTCGACCGGCGCCTGATCCGACGGTGGATGGAGCGGTGTCCCTTCACGCTTTGCGATCTGATTGAACCACCACAATCCGATTGCGGCCAAGACGATGCCGCACACGTTCAGCCACCACGGAAGATACACCAGGTTGTTGAAATCTTCGAACGGGCCGAATACTTCGTAGCGGGTAACCATAAGAAAAAGGAAGTTGTTGAGCGCATGACCCAAAATCGCGGGGATGAGCGAACCGGTTTGAATGACCCAACGGGCAAAGACAACCCCCAGGATCAGAGCGCCGGGAAATTGCCATGGGTTCAGATGCATTACGGCGAACAGCAATGCCGACCAGAAAATGGCGCGTTTCCGTGGCAGGTGGGCCAGGAGCCCGATAAGAATCACACTTCTAAACACAGCTTCTTCAGTAAACGATGCCTGGATTGCGAGAGCATAGAAAGCGAACAGGACGGGGGTTTCTTTCGAGACCATGTCCCTGAAAAACTTGAAAACCATGTCCGGCATGGGAATCAGATAATGCACTCCGCTTTCAACGATGGACACAGCGATCGCCAGGCCAACAATGGAAACGACGACGGCCGGATAGAGGCCCCGGGGTACGGTCTTGAAGAGCAGGATCTCGGGCAAGGACCGGTCCGTCCTGCGACCCGCATACAGAGTTACCAGCACGAAACTAACCAATGACACGCATGTGTTCGCGTATTGACTGGACGACAGGTCATCGTCCAGAAGAGTGCCCGGAATGGCCAGAAGGCCAAACAGTCCCATCGAAATCAACCAAATCAACGCCACCAGCCAAACTGACTGCTTCAGATTCGGATACGCCATGTAATTCCTTCCCTCTGGGCGATCTGATGATCGGACGTTCAATCAACCGTAAATCCGTGGGGTTGAGCCCCTCCATGCCACGCCGATACAGACTACACCCGTTTGTCTACTGTAGAGCCGGGTATGGCGAAACGGGGCGCCTTTAGACATGCGCCTCGCCTTCGTGCGTTTTGGCCTGTCCGCCTCTGGGTCCCGCCGCTTTTTTGAACCACCACAGTCCGATCAGGGCCAGAAAGACACCGCAAACGTGTAACCACCACGGAAGCAGCGTCCCGACGCTGTAGTCGCCCCGGAGTCCGAAAACCCCCAGATGTGTGGTCGTCACGATCAGGAAATTGTTCAGCGCGTGTCCCACAATCGCTGGTAGCAACGAACCGGTCTGGACAACCCACAATGCGAGTACGAGCCCCAATATCAGCGCCACGGGATATTGCCATGGGTTCAGATGCAATACGGCGAACAGCAGCGCCGACCAGACGATGGCCCGGCCCGGCGTTCGGTGGGCAAGAAGGCCCCCCAATATAACCCCTCTGAAGAGGACTTCCTTCACGAGAGGCGCCTGTACCACCATGGCGTAAAATGTAAACGCGTACGGCGTCTCTCTGCGTGCCGTTCCCCCGAACGGATTCTGGACGTTTTCGGGCACCTGAATCAGTTGTCGGAACAGGTTTCCCAGGTCCGAGCCTACAATTGCGATTCCGGCAATACACACGCCGAGCGGCAGGTACAGGCGCCATGAAACCGGTTTGAGGAGCAGGATGTCGGACCACGTCCGGTCCGTTCGGCGGTACGCGTATATAACCGTCAAAATGAAGCCGGCCAATATCATCAATTGGATTACGTAGGGACTCTTGAGCAAGGATCGGTCGAGAACGGCGCCAAGAATGCCAAAGGGCAGTCCCACCAGCAGGGAGAACAGGAAGAACAGCACCACCAGCCACACCGACTGCCTCAGATTCGGATACGCCATGTAATTCCTTCCCTTATTGATACGTTTGGACGACAGCACATCCGGAGACCCGCATTCCGGCACTCGCGACGGATTTCGTTGTACACACGACTTCGGCGATTCCCTGCCGCGATCGCAATCAGTGCCCGGTTGAATTGCCGGGCACTCCAGGTCGAGTTGCAAAATACGAGCCAAACGTAAACAAATGAATAACTATATGTATATACGGAATTTAACAGAGATCACGCGGCGACCTTCACAAAAGGGGACGTGTTGCAAAATGTGCCTGAACGCCCGACGGAGAATCCAGGTACCCGCGCGCGAACTTGCCAAATTGCCTCATTCCTGCGGTGTATTTGGGCACAAAGTGAACCGGCCGTTTGAAAGTGACGCATTCTGCGCCGCATGGCGCACTTTGCAACGATTGATGAAGCGGGGATTGCAGGCGGCACGTATGCCGGAGACGGTGTCTTGCCCGACGAACCGGGAGCCTTACGGGGAGTGGTCTTTGAGAAGGACCAACAGGGAAGGGCACAAAAAATCCCGCTCCACCCGTCGCCGTTCCGTGATGAGCATCTAAGCGGCACCCCGATTAAAGGGTGCCGGGCAGTGTCACCACTCACGCAGCTTTTAGGATGCGGGAAGGTCCTACGTATTCGCCGAGGACAAGGGAGCTACCCCTGACCCTGAAGATCGGCTGTTGTATTCGGTAGGCTACCCGACATACGGGTACTGCCCGAGTGGTGACAACCGGAATATAGTTTCCGCTCCCGTGAATGACAAGGGTTAATTTGCTTTTCTACAGAAACCGGTCGATCTGAGGACGGCGAGGATGTGTACGTAGCCCACGTCGAAAAACTGAATCAACGTCCGGATGCAACGAAGCCACGTCAGGGAAATGATGTTCGCGCCTTAACGACTGAATTGTCGCCAGTGGCGAAGGGACCCGTCTCCGTTCCACGCCGCACGTCTACTTCCGGTTCTCCTTTGCGGCTTCCCAGATCGGGTAGTGGATTTCCGCCCGCTGAAACTCAATCTGCAGCCACTGACTGAACAGCGTATCGCGAATCTCGTTTGAAACGCCATCGTCAAGGATTGCCGGGAAGTTCCGCTGCAGCATATACAACGCGAAACCGCCAGATGCCTTTTCGGGTCCGAAGACCTCACCCGGCGCGGCGGCGAAGAGGCGCGCCGCAATCCCGTGCGGCAACTGCCCGCGTCGAACGCGCCCGACATACCCGCCGGACGGGCGAGTGCGTTCATCCTGTGAGAATTCGCGGGCCATTCTGCAAAAATCAGCGCCTTCTTCTCGGGCCTGAAGCCCGATTTCGTCTATCACGCCTTTATCACGGTGGAAAATCCAGCAGACTTCCGCCTCGTCGAAATCCAGCTTGTGCTGCGCGAAATAGGATTCGATCCTTCCGTCCACGACCTTGTCGGACAACGCGCGCTCCAACCCTTTCACCTGGGCGTCTTCGGCGACGTCGCCAAGTGTTATGCCCCGGGACAGGAGCCACGCCCCGGTGTCTTCAACCCGTTCCAGGCGATGTCTATAGCGCCAGTCGTCCACCGCGCGCTGGAGGTCTTCCGGCGTCGTGCGGACGCCTTCCCGGATTGCAAGCTGGCGCATGAGTTCTCTACGCGCGAATTCACCGAAGAAATCGAGATTGTCGGCGACTCCAAGTTGACGCGCGACCTGGCTTAGCGACACGCCGACGCCATTGACCTGGACGAGCGTAATTTCCTGGTCCGCATTCGGGTACCCTTCTTCCGTACGACGACTCATTGCGGTTTCTCCGGCTGAGCCGCCGCCGACCTGACGGCGTCAAACGTTGCTGATTCATAAAGCCTTCGCAGCGGACTCAGAAGCATCAGCAGGACCGATTGGCGGTCCGTCATGATCTCCGCGGTGCCCTTCATGCCGAAAAGGAGCGGCTTCTCATGTCCCTTTACGTCCACGGTGTTTTCTTCCAATTCAACGACACCCCTGAAAACCGGTCCGACTGTCTCATCGATGACGGCATCCGGCGAGATCTGTTTGAGCCACCCGCGTTTGATTCCGAAATCCTGGAATGCGAAGGCGTCGTATTTCAGTTTCACGACCTGACCCGGTTTCAGCAGGCCCACGTCCCTGTTCAATACCGTAAGTTCGGCGACGATCGGGGCGGACGCCGGCGCTACCGAAACCAGCGCCTGCCCTTTGCTGACGACCTGTCCGAGCGTATTCACTTCCACCCGCGTTACAATGCCGGATTCCGGCGCCAGAATGAGGTCCGACTCCGCTTCCAGCCTGCGGTCGACGCG
This sequence comes from uncultured bacterium, assembly GCA_964551635.1. Taxonomy (GTDB): domain Bacteria; phylum Latescibacterota; class UBA2968; order UBA2968; genus JAAXHE01. Next base: position 16,206 of record CAZKDZ010000107.1, read on the forward strand.
TTTGCGCGCCTGCTCCAGTCTCAACCGCGCGTTTTCGTACGCGTGTTTCATCTGTGACGCTTCGCGGCCGTGTGCGATTCGCGCCTCCAGAATCTGGCGCTTGAGGTCCTGGACGTCCGTCTCGTTCCTGTAGATTTCCGACATGCGTCCCGGAAGGGCCGCGAGTGCGCTCAGGTATCGTACGCGCGCCTGGTTGATTTCCACCCGGCTGATCAGTTTCCTCTGGAACAGCGTCTTCTGCTGAAGATAGTCCTGCTTCAAATGATCGATTTCCGCCTGCCTGAAGCCAATCTGCGCCTGCAGTTCCGCTTCGGAATTGTTACTTCCGGATCCTTCGGCATCACCCGCATCGTCGTGGTAATCCCTGAGAGCGTTCTGGTGCGCCGCCGTGAACCGCTGCAGAACCGCCAGTCTCTTTTCGAGCGACGCGATCGTCTCCCGGTTCAACTCCGATCTCCGGGGCAATACCTGTTTGAAGTCGTACCCAGCCTGCCGATACGCCATTTCCGCCTGTTCCAGTTCTCGAAGGTCTCCCCAGGTTTCCCACGACTTCAGCTTGAACAGCAACTGGCCTTCCTCGATCCGATCGCCCTCGCTGACGCTGATGTGCTCGATCTCGCCGCCGCGGCGCGCCTGCAACGTCTTCACCTTTCCAAGGGGCACCAGTCGAAACGGCGCCGACGCCACGACGTCCACCTTGCCCCACCACGCCCAGACCACCGCGATCCCGACAAACAGCAGAACGACGTAGAGCAGCGCCCGCCCCCAGAACGGCCGCAGCGACCCGAAAAACGCCTGCATCTCCTCCGAGGCGTGCTCCCGCGCGGTCGGATGCACCGGCGACGACGCTCCCGAAGACGCCAATTTCCGCGGTTCTGCCATCTGAACGGCTCCCCTTCAGCCCAAGATTCAAGTCAATTGCAACTGCTGGCTGCACATGTGATAGTAAGGACCTCGGCGAAGCATCAGTTCATCGTGCGTGCCCGTGTCCAGAATATGGCCCTTTTCCATTACGAGAATCGTGTCCGCGTCCCGCACCGTGCTCAGACGATGGGCGATTACGAGGGACGTACGGTTTTCCAGGAATAGCGCCAGATTGGACTGGATCGCGGCCTCCGAGTCCGTATCCAGCGCATTTGTCGCTTCGTCGAAGATCAGTATTCCGGGATCGCGGTACAGCGCGCGCGCGATCGCGACCCGTTGGCGCTGCCCGCCGGACAATCCGATTCCCTGTTCGCCCACCTTCGTTTCGTATCCCAGGGGCATCTCGTTTACGAAGTCGTGGACGCATGCCAACTTCGCAACTTCAAGCAGGCGGTCCATATTCGCGTCCGGTTCTCCGACCGCGATGTTTTCCGCAATGGTGCCGCTGAAGAGAAACGAGTCCTGCATGACCATGCCCACCTGGCGGCGCAGCCAGTGAGGGTCGAAATCGCGTACGTCCATCCCGTCCAGCAGCACGCGCCCTTCCGTTGGATCGAAGAGGCGGGGCACGAGCTTGACAAGCGTGGTCTTTCCGGCGCCGCTGCGTCCCACGACGGCGACCTTGTGTCCGGGTTTCAGTTTCAGGTCGATGTTGTTCAATACATAGGGTTCATCGGTTCCGACGCCGTACCTGAAGAACACGTTTTCGAATTCCAGAAGACCTTCAACCTGCTTCAGTCTCAGCCCCTGTCCGCGCTGGCGCGCGCTTTCCATCTTCGAGTCGTAGACGTCATTCAGCCTGTCCAGAGCGACCCGGGCCTCCTGAACTTCGGGCCACACGCCGATCAATCCCATAATGGGTCCCATCACGTTGCCGATGAGGGCATTGAACGCCATCAACTGACCGACGGACAACTCACCGTCGATAACCAGCGTGGCGCCATACCACAGAATCACCGTGGAACTCAGCAGATTGATCATGCTTCCGCCCGCGCCGAACAGCATCTCCATTTTCAACCGTCGGAATCCAATCTGGATTTCCCTTGTAAACTTGCCCTCCCACTGCCATCTCGTTACCCGTTCGACCGCTTCGGCCTTCACAACGTCGATCCCGTGCAGCGAATCGATCAGGACCGACGACTGTTCAGCGCGTGCGAGAAATGCACGCTGGCTGAAGGACTTCAGGATCGGAGTATAGATCAGCGTAAGCCCTACGGAGAGCGGCACGAAAATCAACATCACGAGCGTCAACTCCCAATTGTAGTAGAACATCAGCCCGAGATAGACGAACAACATGATAAAGTCGAGTATTGCCGAAATGGTCGTGTCGGTGAATAGCCGCTGGATCGTCGCGTTTTCTTTGAAACGCGTGGTCAGATCGCCAGTGCGGCGCAATGCAAAGAACCGCATGGACAGGCCAAGCAGATGACGGTAGAACCGGGACAACATCGTGAGGCTCAACCTGGCGCTGATGTATCCGATCAGATACGCGCGCAGCGTCGAAGTACCCATCTGGAAGAGCGCCACGACGACCATACCCGCCAGCATCAGGTTCAAAAGGTCTTCGTCGTGGTGCACCAGCACCTGGTCGACGATCGTCTGCGTAAAGACCGGCGAGGCGAGCCCGAAGAGGCTGAGTACCAGGGACGCCAGCAGGATCTCGACCAAAATGGCCGTATAGGGCCTTATCAGTGGTAAGAAACGCTTGAAGGAAGACCTGGAGGGTTCGTTCTCCGCCACCTGATCCGTGTATTCCAGGAGCAACGCCATATTGGTCCAGCTCTTCTCGAACTCCCCTCGCGCCAACCTGCGAACGCCCAGGCCGGGATCCGCGATTCTCACTTCCTTCCTGTTGATCTCGTACAATACCACGAAGTGATTGCCTTCCCAGTGCAGAATCGCAGGCAGTTCCGTTCGCATCAACGCTTCATAGCCCGTGCGCACGCCCCGCGTGACGAATCCCAGCGTTTCCGCCGCCTCGGCCAATGCCGCCATAGACGTACCTTCCCGTGACACGTTGCACATGTCGCGCAGCCGGTTCAGCCCGATCGGCATCTTGTAATACTTGCAGATCATCCCGAGACACGCAGCCCCGCAGTCGGACTGATCGTGCTGCTTCAGGAACGGAAAACGAAACGAAGTCGGTGTCCTGTGTTCCCTTTCCAATGTCCTCTCGTTCAAGTCATCGGATGGAACAGCATTCGCCTCGACGGCTTTGTTCACTACCGGCGATTCCGCCCGGACGTGAATTCCGCCCGATTGTATCTCGCGGGACAACGACCTGTCCGATCCCGGTTCCTGGTACAATCGCCGTGCTCTCTCCCTCAAGGGTGTTAATGCAGGAATCGATTGACTCAGGCTTTCCAGATCGGGCTTTTCCAAAAGGTAGACAACGCTATTGACCCGGCTGAGGACTGTCCGCGAGCCGCCGTCTGATGAATCCGTTTCCTCGAAGAAATCCCCGGCGTCCAGAGGGTACGTGCTTCCGTTCTCAAGAAACACGTCCAACCCGCCGCTGCCCACTACGCAGAAACGGCCACCCTGATGACCTGATTGCGTGAACGACGCGCCCTGGGCGACCTCCTCTCGCTTCAGGCGTTGAAACAGCTCCCCCATGCCGTCCCCGGAAACAGACCCCTTCAGAAACCTCGTGAAATCCCGGTACGCGATATTTGCAACCTGATCCTGCAGATACGCCTCCAGCTCCGGCGCCTTCTTTAATACGTTGAGGAATTCATCCCGCGACACCTTCAGCACCACGGAATCCTCCGCGGCCCGCACCGCCGCACGATGTCCCCGCCCCGTCAACAGCGCCCCCTCGCCGAAATGGTCGCCGGCATAAAGAAAGCCCACGGTTTCAGGTTGGGCATCCTGTTTCCGTTTGATCACTCGCAGCCGGCCCGATTTTACCAGGTAGAACGCATCGCCAGGCGCCCCTTGTTCAATGACAACCTCCCCGAAGCGAAATCGAACGGATTCCGGTTGAGGCGACGCCTGAGAAAAGTGGGTGAAGACGTCCATAGTTCTTTTCCTGCAAATGGAAGTATGATTGGCGTGTCCAGATGTAGATCGATTTCCAACCGAGGGCGATTCGCCGGTTTTCAGGGTTCCTTCCCGCCGGAGACCCGGGATTTCCCGGTTCCGGAGGGTAGTCCTCTGCGCTGCCCTCAATTCTAACCTGCCGTGCTCGCAGCCCGCGAACACTCGCCCTATATACTAAATATAATATTTTAATATACTATAATTAATATAAATACATATTTTATTTAGTATGTTTTTCCGCGTTGTCGACCAATCGCCAGGATTGTATACCCACTGGCCCAATTGATCGCGATCACGGCCGGGGGCAACCGATCAGTGCCTACGCTGGGTCCGACCGGGCATCTAAGGGCAGATCCGGACCCACGGAATTGTGTTGGGTCTTTTTCGAAATCCGGCAAAACCACGAAAGCCCGAGCGAAGCCAGCGCGGCGCCGGCTACAAGTATAATCCACGCTTCGAACGTTATGTCATCCGGGACTTCGGAAGCGACGCCTTTTGAATTGGCTGAAAACCGGCCCGCAACGGAGATAGAGTTGATTAATACATGCCCGAAGAGCGCGGGCAACAAGGAACCTGTACGGACAAACCACCAGCCCCAGACCAAACCAGAAAAAAACGCGGGCGCAAGTTTCAATGCTTCCATGTGATACACCCCAAACAGTACTGCCGACCAGACAGTCGCGCGGATCCGTGTATAATTCGCGGCCAAACCATTCAGGATAATACCTCTAAAGAGCACCTCTTCGACCAGAGGACCGATGACGGCCACCGTCAGAACGGCTGACAAGAAGAATGTGTCGTGCGCGAGTTCTGCACAATTGCCATCCTCCATCAACTCCGATCCAGGAATGAGGCGATCCATGGCAAGGATCAATCCGATGTCAACAATCAACAGACCCACGGTAGTTATCACCACGCATGGCCAAACCCGCCAGTTGAAGCCAGTGTTGAACAGTTGCCGCAGGTATTCCCAATCCAGATCGGTACGTCGGTAAACGTAACCCAGGATAACGGCGAAACCGACCAGCAACGCGATTCCAGCCAGGTAACCGTCCTCCGGCTGCCACAGACCGACTATGTCCGCAAGCGCCGCCAGAGTCAACTGACTAAGAGCAAACAAGACCACAAGCCAAATCGACTGTTTCAGATTCGGATACGCCATTGACACTTCGCCATTTTTCGTTATAGCCATAATTTGACCGCGGTCAGCACGTTCCTGGGCGACACGAACATCGCAATTGCGTTTGTCCGTATCGTGAGGACCTCCTGGGAATCCGCATCGGTGATCTCTTGTGAATCCATCTACTCTTTCTCCTCGCTCCCTCCGAAACGCCGGAACAGCTTTCCCATGACCCTGTCCGCCCAATTCCAATATGGCTTCAATATCCTATAGGATAAGGCGATCAGACCTCCGCCCAAGCCACCGGTGATGCCGTGAAACCCGCGTCGATTCCACTCTGGAAAGGCATATTCAAGTAGTGGAGTCAATTGAGGCGCCACAAAGATCGCCCAGCATATGAGCAATAAGACAGAGCCAAACAAAGTGCCCTGCCAGGTGTCGGATAGGAAATATCTGCGGTTCATTTCGTACCTCGCAGCGCAGCGTCGTTTCGCTCCGACGCTACAAATGGACAGCGGCGATCGGACCTGGAGTTCTTCCGTTGCGGATGGCCGCAGAACCTGGCAAAACCCCGAAAACTGCACACCGGACACGGGCGCCCTGCGACCGAAGTTAATCCGCCCGCTATCACAACTTGATCAGCCCGTAACCGGAGCGAGGGCATCCTGCCCTCGAACTTCGCGTCACGTACCGGTATTCACGGCGAGGGCAGGATGCCCTCGCTCCGGAAATTCCTGCGATACGGGTCCAAATCTGTTCCTTTCCTGGACAGCAGTTGGTTGCAGTCCTATTGTATGAGTCGAGTCAGCGGAACTTCGTCACCCTAGACGTCTGAGGGTCGGTATAATGACGGGATCGATCAAAGCCCAGGTACGTGGGTTCGCATACGAACCATTAGCGTGCGGGTGTCTCCCCTGCGGGAAACATGGTGAAACCCACTTCTGACAAATGATCCTGAATCCAACTGTCATTGTCATATCTGCGAGCCTTGAAATAAACCATTATATCTCCCGCGCCCCCGGCGAACGTGGAACATAGCAGCAAGACCGACCAAATCGCCGGATCAAACGACAAGACTAAAACCGCAGCCGGTGTCGTTACGATTAAGGGCAAGAGCGCGACTGCACGGTATGCGCTCAGTGTCATCGGTTTGTCAGCGTGGCAGTAGAAGGCCATCAATCGCACGTTGATTCCAAAGTGCAGCGAACTGAATGGAATTTTTCCCCACGCCATCGCGGCAATACCGTGAAGCGCTTCGTGAATCACAAACAAGGCGACTAATCCTCCAATCAATTTCCATAGATCGACGAGAGGAAATCGAAACTCAATTGCCCACGGAAGCAAGGCATCTACACCGATGACAGACATTCCCGAGATCCAGGACATCAAAAAGCATATACTGTACATCTCCTGTTTTTCAAGAATCACTTCGGTGACGTTAGAATCCTGGCCTGGTTCAATTTCGCCGGGACTCGACTCAAGCAGCCCGCAGACTGCGGTCACCATTCGCGCTGCAGCTACATGGAACTTTTTTCGGAAGACTATAAACGAGACTGCCTGCACAACCAGGACCGCCATCAGGATCGCAAGATCGATTTGAATGACGTATCTGAGAATCAGCAAAGCAGGCAAAACGGAGAATAACACGTACATTACGGCCGCGAGAACCCAACGTCTCCACGTTCCTGTGTGAAGGATGTCCTTCATCCCAAACCTCCAGTGTTGTGTCTATTGGTCTTTCTTCTGAAACAGGGGACTATTGCCTGATACTAAAGGCATTGATAGACACCTATCCCTTTGCTGCCACTTCGTTCACTTCCACAGCTCAGTCCTGTGCGTCAGGCAGTCTGCTATCTGAAACTCGGTGGAACCACCACAACCCAAGGAATATAAACAACAGTCCAATTAGATCCAACCACCAGGGCTGGAATTCTACGGGCTTGGTGAAGTCGGTCTTCGCAATCAAACCCGGCAAATCGAAATGAAACAAATATGTCGCCATTGAATTATTAAGAATGTGGCCCACGATGCACGGCCAAAGTGATCGGGTTCTGAAATGCCACCATCCGAAGACGATTCCCATAAAAAATGCGCCAACGAACTGCCAGGGATTCATGTGTAGTAATCCGAATAAAAACGCTGATAGGACCAGAGCCTTTTTCAGTGGATAATTTCGCATGAATCCATACAAAATCAGTCCACGAAACAACCCTTCTTCAAGAATAGAAGCGGACAAGACGGGTCCCAGAACTAAGAATGCCACCGACGCGTCAGCTCCCAAAGCGCTGAAAGCCTGCACCATTACATCGGGTATGGGTAACAGGACCCGAAACAGATTGTCGATTTCCGAGATTACGATGCCTCCACCAATTACAGTTAGCAATACTGGGAAATACAAGACCAATCGGATTCTTGATAAGGGAAATACCAGACAAAAACGTGCACCTGTCTTCCGCCATCCCCACCAGGCGACAAGGCATCCCACGACAAATCCAACAATTAATACAAGCTCAGGTCTGGTTGGACGTTCCAAACCAATTTCAAACAGAACAACGGGTGCAATTATCGAAAGGGCAGTCTCGACCGACCAGAGCAATACGAGTAGCAAGACAGCTTGATTAAAAGTTGGATATATTTTCATTCTCCATTGCCTCCCGTGCGTAGAGCTTTCATATCTCTTTAAGGTGACTTAGACCGGCGATACCGGGACCATCAGATTCCTTTCGTGCAACCCCGCCGATCGCAAGTTTGGAAATCCACCGGAACGGAACTAGACCTCCCGAGCGATTGCCTCACTGCCTGGCTACCTATAGGTATAGCCTACGATAACGATTTGCGATTGAACTACGCTTTTTCGCCGCGACACATTATGGAGGAAAGCGGACCCAACCCAACCACCGAAAACGGCCGGATCCGCTTACCCTGCAATAGGTCGTCCGTCACATTGCGAGATGCTAACTGCCTACACGTGTATTGTCAGGAGCGACCGTGTGGAATGAACGCCGACCAGATGTCCGTCTTTCCTCTTCGGGACCCTCTGGCTCAGGGCTAGGAGATCTTGAGAGGCTATCTCTCAATCTACCATATTGATATCCGGCTTCAAAGGAGGTGAGTGTAGTTAGGGCCAATCTAAGAAGAATACCCCAAGCGCCACCGTGGAGTTCGCGCATTTGATGTGGGGTTAACTCCATTTGATTCGGGGACAACGTTGCACATGATAAATGAGCATGGTCAGGAATCTTCACTACGGTTCTTGTGTCTCGCAGATTCATGATACATTCTCCTTGTCGGGAATTGGCCATACTTAGCATCGAAACCAAGCTGAATTGTTTCCGCAAATGAGGATTTCCGAGTCGGACCTACCTGATTCACGCGTTGGATTGCCTCAGAGCCTCTGAACAAAACGGCATGGTCTTTCCTTTATGCGAGGAAGTACTCCAACTCTGATGCCGTCGATGAAATGCAAGATCGCGGATTTCGTCGTAGAGTGCTCTCCTGCGAATCGAACGAAGCCAGCTTATGAAAAGCTTAGTGCTCGTGCAGATTGCACGCAGAGTTGGTTTTCCGAGTACCACTTCGGGTTTATACCTCGCCGTTTAGCGAGGTCTTGCCGCGTATTCGATTACCTCAGCGACAAGCCGAATAGCAAAATCCACGTATCGACCGAGTGGATCATAACCTGGAAATACAACCCCGCCCGATGCATTCCTCATCTCTCGAGGTCCTAGTTCAATCACCTTACCAGGGAGTCGGACACAGGTTACGGTAGGGTGAACTGGGGATGTAACATTTCGATCGGTCATTTCCTCACCTCCGTTCTTTGACATTTCTGCGGTTTGCAAGGATGTCGCGTGGATTTCGCTACCAGATCAACGAAGCCAATCGAATTGTGAGGGATGTTCGCAATGAGGAATTGGTTGGCGAAAGTCCAGGCCGCCGGTCAATCCTCATCGTCGAAGTAATCGACGATGGCGTCTGCAATTCTCTCCGCGATATACTGGATCATTACGTACCGACCTATGGGCAAAAAGAGACCTCCAGATGCGCCCATCATCTCACGACGTTGCAGGGCGACTTCGCGTCCGGGAAGTAGGGCGCAGGTCGCGGCGCCGTGTACAGGCACCGATAGAACTCGATCTGTCATTTCGTCACGTCCTTTCCATTCTACATCTTTGATTTATTGGAGGGTTTCACAATCACAATAGCTGCTCGAATTTCACCCTGACGGTTACATCAATGGACCAGCTGCGCTTGTTTCCGGCATACTCGTGCCTAGATCAATGCCGAGCAAGTCGCTCAGGATGCGCCGCCAGCGTATGGCTCCTCCGGAGATCTGCGCCGTCTGACCGGGGGTCAAGTCCTCCGTCCGGTTGGGCAACCTCGCCGGATTCTTCAACGTGCCCGTCGTGCTTGTTTCGAATCGTCTGTTCATGTCTATCACCTCCTTTCGTAAACATCCCGGCGACAACCAAGCGATGCCGTTTCGTGACAGACCGTGTGCTGCTGTGCGTCGCCGAAATATCTTGATTTACAAAGGGTTATGCGTGCCGTTTTGCGGTCTTGGCACAACCCCTTTGGCGCTGCTTTTGATGCGAAACATCGGAGACATCGAGCCACGCGTCACCTGCGGGTAACCCGCCTCCTTCGACGAATTGGACTCGCAATGATTGTGCCACTCTTGATGCCCCGGGACCTAACTGTCTGGAGTGCAAAAGAGAAAAGATCGCCAGCCCTTCAGCCGGCCGTTTGTCCACGTCCTGTTGCTGAACGATGTGTTCCATTTCGCGTCACCCGGATGAAACCTTGTTGCATCTCGTGTTCTGTCCCAAAAATTCCTCACCATTCGACCGGCGATTCATCCCGTCTCGCTACGTTCCCCTCGCTCGCCGACCATACGCAGGTCGCCTGCGCTCGGGCGCCTTGCGAGCCGGGCGACTCGGCGGTCGAATTCAGGCAACTTATTTCCGGGACAGAACACCGACACCGATCCGAACCGGAGAAGAAGCGTCACTACATGAAAAAAACACCGGTGAAGAGAGCCACCGGTGTCTGTTTTTCGGTCAATTCAGATTGGGTGCTGTCAGCCTGTGCGCGGCGGGCGTGGTCGCGTGACCACGCTCTCGTTCTTCACGCTGAAACTGCCACGTGAGTCTTCCCGTTCCAGTTGCCGAGGGGGGCGGATATCGTTAAACTTGGAAAGTACTGCCGCTGCGCATGCAGGCAAGCGCAAACCTTACGGGTCTTTGGGGACGCCAGCATCCTCCGGACCATCCCGGACCGGTTCGACCTTCCACCCGCCTCTCTTCGAATTCCATGCGTCTATTCGAAAAATTCCTCTCTCCGACATTCGGGAAATTCGCGCTCACGGGCCTGGGCGGCGTGGTTGTGAATCTCGGTACCTTTCAACTGATGCTCACGTCCGGCGTACACGCGCTGCTGGCGTCGCCGATCGCGATCGAATTGTCGATCATCTCCAATTTTCTGCTCAACAACTACTGGACGTTCGGCAGCCGCGAACTGACCGGAAAGAGGCGGGTTCGCGGGCTGAAGTATCATCTTGTATCGCTCGGGTCGCTCATGTTGAGTTACGGCACGTTCGTCCTGCTTTCCGTGCTGTTCGCGGATGTGCCGCTGGTGATCCTCCAGGGGTGCGCGATCGCCCCCGCCGGTGTGCTGAATTATACCGTCAATTCTCTCTGGACATTTCGGGAGGCCGTTCCCGAAGCAGCGGATGACGTCCAGGACGGTACGGGATGATGCGCGCGCACGCCATTCGTGGTTTGTCTGAGCCGTTCCGCGACGGCACGGCCCTGGTTTCGTCTATCCTGGCGCCGCTGGTCCTCTACGTGCTGACGATGCCGCGCACCGTCGTGTTGGAAGACGACGGGCTGTTTCTGATGGCCGGCGCGCACCTGGGTGTCGCCCATCCGCCGGGATATCCACTCTATACGCTGATCGTCTACCTCTTCACGCTGTTACCCTTTGGCACCGTCGCCTTCCTCGGCCATCTGTCCAGCGCGACCCTGGGCGCCCTCGCGTGCGGCTGCGTCTACGTCTGCGGCCGTCTGATCGGCGCCTCGACCATTCCCGCACTTACGGCCTCCCTGCTGTTTGCCGCCTCGGAACATTTCTGGTCTCAGGCCATTGTCACTGAGGTCTACACGCTCAATGCGCTGTTTTTCTTCGGCATCTACGCTTTGCTCCTGTACGGCGTCCGCCACCCTCACCGCACCGGAATCTGGATTGGCGCGGCCGCGGCCTACGGATTGAGCCTGGCCAATCATGTACCGCTTACAGTCCTGTCCACGCCGGGGCTGATATTGCTTGCCGCTATCATTCGGCGGACTCTGTACAGGAAGCTCGCGTTGCTTTTGGCAATTCTCGTGTGCTGCGCCGCTATTCCCTACGTCTGGATGATCTGGAGGTCGCATCAGGAGATACTGATCAACTTCTACGGACCGATCGATACATTTAAGGAATTCTGGTTCTATATCAGCCGGCAGGGTTATGTCGAGGTCGATTTCAGCCCCAGCGCGGGGTGGACCGACCGGTTCAGGTTCATACAGTGGCTGGGCAAGGAGTTGTTTTGGCAATTGACGCTGCCAGGCTACGTGCTTTCTGTGCTGGGTTTGATCGTCCTGTTTCGGCGGAGTCAGTTCGCAATCGCAACGTCGGGGTTGCTTGTATATCTGGCGAATAGCATTGTGTTGATCGTCCTGTTGCGCTTCGATTTCGACGCCTTTCAGGTTGGTGTGTTTCGTCCCTATTCGCTATTGTGTTACGGAATCCAGGCGATATGGCTGGGAATCGGTTTGCATGTGTTGTATGCATGGCTGGCGAAGGCCCTCTCCTTCAGTAAAGCCTTCGAGCCGATACTCAAAACGGGTTTCGCCACGTTGACCGGCGTCGCGCTGGTCTGGTGGTCCGTCAATTCCGACTGGGACGTCAACGACAGGTCCGACAACGACTTCGCGGAGCGCTACGCTGAAATGGTATTCGATCTCCTGCCGGAAGACGCGGTCCTGTTCGTGTTCGGAGATCCTACGGGCCCGATCGGCTACTACCAGTTTGTCGAAAGCCGCCGACCAGATGTTACGGTGTACAATCTTCAGGGACTCGTATACGGCACACGCCTCTACAGTCCGTTCATTTCCTCACGGGAGCGGAGAGTGATCCTGGAAGGATTCTTCGACTCGACCGAGCGCGCCGTCTTTTTTCCACTTGACGTCGACACCTATCCGGAACGCCAGAAGTGGATATATGGCTTTATCCAGCACGCCGCCAAAGTCGGTAAGCCCGGCACCTTAATGCTGAAGCCACATCCTCGCGGCGAAGCGTTCTTTGAGCAACTCATCCACAGCAAGCCCACCGATCGCTGGGAGCGTGTCCGGAGAAACGAACTGCTGTTTCAATATGGTCAATACCTGGGATTGATCGACTTTACGGGGCATCCGCTACGCGATCACGTGCAGGAACTGTTTCGACTTGCACATGGAAGTTATGCAAGCCTGCTCGGCATGGCCACTGTCGTACTGGACAACGGGAATGCCTCCAACTGGGATCAGGTCTCGGGGTGGCTGGCTACGGCGGAGACACTGAAGCACGAAGCACTGAAGAAGAAAACCCTTTCTGAACTCTATTACCACAAGGGCAGGCTACTGCAGAAACAGGGCAGGACGAACGCCGCCGTCCAATCCTTCAGAAAGTCATGGGACATATATCCTCATCCCAAGAACAAGGCGCTCAATGCCCTCGATCGATACAGGATTGACGTCAAGCGGATGAATCAATTGCCTCAACGGGGTCGCTAAGTCCCGCTTTCCGTGACCCGATAATTCCCGCTCCTCTTGCCCCATTTCGACAATAGTGTAAACTACGAGCCCATTGCAAGGGAGTCCAGCGATCTCGCGAATATCCGGCGCAGCAAACGAAAGGAATGTTCCAGATCCGGAAAGGAACTTTCTGACTCAGGACGGCCTGCCCGTACGCGCGACTGAAGGCAACCGTCGTCATTGGAAAGGAGGCGAAGACGCAAGCGGGCCTGGAATTGCGAAGCGGGATATTGCCAGGCAAAAGGCGCGGGATTGATGGACCTGAACGGTAGAAAAGTGCGCAAAGGGTTCGAACGAGGACTTTACCGCACAACGGGCCGAGCGAGTCGCGTCACCCGTCGCGAATCCCATCCAGCTCCGGCAGAAGCCGGACGCTCTCCTGTTCATTGGGGTCGGTACGGGCGATGACGGCGACGCAGGGTTCGGTGTCGCTGGCGTTATAGGGAAGGTGGGGGACGCCGGCCGGGATGTAGACGAAATCGCCGCTGTCTACGCGCACGTGCTCCTCCAGGTTCTCACCATACCACAATCCGGACTTGCCGCTGACAACGTAGACGGCGCTCTCGTGGCCTTCGTGCAGGTGGGGCCTGGAGCGTTCGCCCGGCGGGATGGTCAGCAGGTGCATGCTGAGCCCCCGGGAGCCGGTATTTTCGGCCGTGACACCCTTACGATAGGTAAAGGCCTGCTTGCCGGTGAAGACGTCCTGCGTGCGAATCAGCTTGCATGTCCGGGCGTTTGGCGAGGGCATAATCCACCTCTCCGGGCTATAACGACATTGCTGGTTGGATTGCCCGCGGGTCGCGCGTTTTCGCGGACGTTATTTCTTCAGGGACCGGCAACAGAAAACCGGCCAGTAGAACTCGAAATCGTCTTCGCCCAGGCATCGTAACCCGAACGCGCTTCTGACCTCCCTCGGCGCGTCCGCGAAGTCCCGGTACAATCCGTCCAGCGCGGCCGCAGGCGTCCCCGACCTCTCAACCCACCCCCGAAACGTCATGTCCACCCGCGTGTCCGCCGTATGGGTTATTTCGAATCCGAAGTCATTCAAGTACCCGCGCCATTCAGCCGGCGTCGGGGCCGTCATATGGGTCGGATCCCGCTGCACCTCCACCCGGTGATGCCAGGCCGCAATCGCCGGGTCTTCCGACGTCGTCGTATCGCACAGAAGAAAGACGCCCCCCGGCCTCAAGACGCGGTGGACTTCCGAAAGAAACCGGCCGACGTCCTGAAAATGGTGCGGCGCCGTCCTGCAGGTGACCAGGTCGACCGACGCCTCCGGGTACGAAATATCGCACGCGTCGACAATCTCGAAGCGTACGTTCGAAATGCCTCTCTCTTCGGCGATTCTTCGGGCCTGGTCCAGCATTCCCGGCGCGATGTCAGATGCCACGACCGTGTCGCAGAACCCGGCAACCCCGAATGCCGTGAAGCCGGGACCTGTGGCGATATCCAGACCCAGGACGTAGCGTTCGAGAGATGCCCAGGCCGTGAGGATGCGCAGGCTCTCTCCCGACGAGTGCGCCTCGCTCACGGCGTATCTGGCCGCCTGGCGATTGAACTGCTCTCCGGCCGGGTTCAATCCAGTCCTCCCGGTTGTGCCATCAACCTGATATCAAGCGTCCGATCCGGAACGCCGGTCACCAGGCGATTGACGCAGGCTTTCCCTCACGACGCGCCCAATACCTCGCGCAGGCGCTCGCCTACGACCTTCAGGTCTTCGTCCGTCAACGTGGGTACCGACACGTGGAGCGCGTTCCCGTAATCCCCCAGCACAATGCTCGGCCGGCCCTCCTTCAGTTCAGCCAGGACCTCCGACATGGATTTTCCGAGGACCCCCTCGTCGAAACGGATCAACAGACCGCTGCCGAGCCCGCGTTTTTCCGTCACGTGTTCCAAATGGATGTTTGGAATTCCCTCGAGCAAGCGGAGCAGTTCGTCGGCCTTTCGGCGGTGGTCGGCGAACCGCGCCTCGTGGTCCATTTCGAACCATTCCTTCAGCGCGGCAGTTACCGCAATCACCTCCTGGCGGTCCACCTTCAGGGGACGGCCCACCGTTCGCCGTTCCTCGGTTTCGAATCCGATAAAACCCTGTACGAATGCCGCGTCCACCAGGTCTCTCCGACCGCACATAATTCCAGTGGAGTTGCACGCGCCGAAATATTTCGCGCCGTACCCCACCACGTCCGCACCCATCCTGGGGTACCTGCACATGACGTCCAGCGGGAACACCTGCGAAGCCGCGTCCACGATCACCGCAACGCCGCGATCCCTCGCGACGGCGATGGCGTCTTCCAGCGGGACGACGCCCGGCCCGCCGCCAGGTGCGACGTAGAGCAGGCCTGCCGTCCGATCGGTCATCGCTGCCTCCAACTGGCTCGCCGTCGTGCCGTCCACGCCTCCCACCTCCACCAGCTTTCCGCCGTACACGGTCACGCAGCGCTCGTACTTGTACCGCTGCCTGGACTGGATCAGAAACTCGTCGCGCATCCCGGTTGTGTCGGGCAGTTGCTCCATCCGGCGGCGGTCGTTTCCCGTCATGCACGCGGCCGAACCCAGCGCCAGCACAGACGCGCATCCGGGTGTGACCAGCGCCGCCTCCGCCCGCAGCATCCCGGCGATGACTTCGCCCGTCCGTTTCAGCAGTTCCTTCATATCCGCGAAATACCTGTTCGCGTCCTGCATCGCCCGGAGTACGCCGGGAGACAGGCGCGAACCACCCAGCACCGTCTGGCTTCCCATCGCGTTGATCACAGGGTTCACGCCCAGGTCTTCGTAGATCCGGCGTCCACTCTCGCTGTCCATATGCACCTCATAACGGGGAAATGATCGGGGCGGCCACTGAAACTACGACGGCTCCCTTCACCGCCGCCGCAGACAAGATAGCCCTCTTGAATTTGCCGATCAATGCCTTTTTATCCTTGTGCACAAAAAGACGGGCGACCACAAGGGCCGCCCCTGCGATTGGACACAAATCTTCGGGATGGGTCTGCAAAGCCGCACTGCTGATTGAGTTGATTCGACAGTGAATCCCGGTAAAACCCGGGCTTCGCGCACTCTCGCCAGGTCAGGAGCCAGCATGTTGACGCCGAGGTCATTCAGTCGCCATGAACGAAACCTGGAACACCGCGTTCGAAAAGATACGCAATTTTCGCAAAAACAGCCCGATTGCCCGGCCTGCCATCCACGAATACGAAGTAAATGTGGCTTTCCGGCGTGAATTCGTAGTCGAAGATGGCATTGAAACCAAGGGACGTTTCATCCCGTAGTCGTTCTTCAACGCGTTCAATGTATATGCGCCAGCCGACCCGTCGAGTCAGCTGGTAGTTGCCGCTTAGCCGGAATATAAACGTGTTGCGAATCGCATCCCATGAAAGATAGCCAAGAGTGACATCCAAAGTCGTTTTTTCCAACAGGTTGAGACCCGCGGAGAAACTGGAATACCGGCTGACTTGCCCCCGTCGAAGCCCGATTCGACCGAATGTGCTCATGTGCCAACGTTGTGCCGCGTAGTTGACCTCTGAGCCAAGAAACCTGGTATCGAAGAGTTGGCCAACTTCGCGCAATGCGCCGAAACCACCGAACGTCGCGAATTCGATCCGGCCAATTTCGACATTGAACCTGACCTCGTTGCGCCGTTCTCTCAGCAGCTTGTCCGCGTTGGTTTGGTATGCGTGGTACGTTTGCGCCGTCAATGACCGCACGAGACTGGTCTCCGGCAGTCCGTAACTGTATCTTGCCCGGGCACGTTTGCGGTGGAACGCGTCATCTTCAAGTCCGATCTCGTTGGGACGAAAGCCGTCCTGGATTTCTTCAACGCCGACCTGGGCCATCCAACCTCTATGGATCCAGGTCAGTTCGTGATGGTAAGCGCTATGGGTCCTGCCTCCAATGGAATTGACGGCAAATTGGGAAGACGCTGTCAGGTCTCTGCCAAATCCGAATCGACCATTGAGAGACAGAAGCAGCACATCCCTGTCTTCCTGGTGTTTCCGGACGCCCATGAACCCAACGACAGTGCGTTCGCCAACGTCGTAGTTAACACGACCGGCCAGGAGATTCGCCTGCTTCTTGCGATCCCCGTCGTAGCGGTCTATCATCTTTCCGTACGTGTTGATCACCGCGAAATTCGCCGCGCGAAATCTGCCGGCTACTTTCGTCCCTACGTCTATTTCCTGCACGCGGCGGGTATAATACAGGTTCAGGGGCAAACTGAACAGTTCGGCGCCCTCACGGTAAAACGGCCTGCGTTCCGGCAGTGAAAGCTCCCTGTCGCTAACAATGTTGATTCGGGTCGGGTCGCTCTCCAACTGGGAAAAGTCGGGATTGAACGTCACATTTGAAGTGAGGTGTGTCGAAACCGGGACAATAAAGTCCAGACCCCCGTCGAAATCATCCTCACGGTCATCTATCGCACGATAGGTGGCGTAGGGCAGAAT
Organism: uncultured bacterium; assembly: GCA_964551635.1. GTDB lineage: Bacteria > Latescibacterota > UBA2968 > UBA2968 > JAAXHE01. Next base: position 33,560 of record CAZKDZ010000107.1, read on the forward strand.
GCCGATTTTCGGTTCGATACGGATCTCTCCAGGATTCAATCCGTTCAAATCGCCGAACTCGGACACGCGGCCGAAAAACGCGGAAGGCGCCCAGGAATAGGATTGACCGCTTATCGGATGCGTCCTCCAGAAGTTGATTCCCCACGTCGTATTTTGCGGATCGAACCGGAGCACTCGAAACGGGATCGAGAATTCGGCGGTCCATCCATGGCGATATTTTCTTACCTTCGATTCCCATACGGCATCCCAACTCAAATCGAAAACACTCTCATTGCTTATCCGTTCGTCCATCTGTGTACCAAGTGTATTGGTTGCAAACACGTAACAGTTGCGACGGTCTCGATAGGTATCCACCATCACTTCTACGCAGTCGTTCTGCCAGATCCGGGAATCACGTCGGGTCATCGTCTCCCGCAGATTCGCCATATCCGGTTCTTCACAGTATATGCCTATATAGAGCGCCTCTTCGTCGTACAATATCCTGACTTCGGTTTTCAGACGCGACGGGTGAATACTTCCCTCCTTTACACGGAAGAAGCCGGTCGCGACCTGTGCTTTTTTCCATACGGGATCGGAAAGCTCGCCATCGATTACCGGTGCGGTTTTCGCCCTGACGGCCTGAGCGACCCGGGTCCGGTGCTGATCATCGGCGCGCAATGATACCGGCATCAGCAATGTCGCAACAACGCTGCAAACGTGTAATCGCTTATTCATCTTGAGAACCGATTCAATCGCATTATCCTCCAAATAAACGACTGTAAGGGATTTCTATAGGCCAATCCTCCGCACTTACACCCTTCAGGATGCACTCCGGAAGGTCACCACATCAGGCACACGAAAAAGGGCGACCACAAGGGTCGCCCCTACACCTGAAAGGTTACACGGCCGGTACATCGGAGTCATGTTATCTCTCTCCGACAGGCACGGATCGCTACAACCGCGGCCTGCTGCCCGTCCCGTACCCCACGAGTTCCACGTATCCCTGCCCCATTCGCGTCCCGTCAGGACCGGTGATTTCCACCGCGCCCTCCCAGTAGAACATCGATTCGATCAACGCGCTTCGATTCTCCTGATCCGCCATCACGGGCCTGATTGACATCCGCAGATCCTCACCGGGCAGCGCGACCTCCCAGCGCGAGGGATACACGGCATCCGTCACCGGGCTCATCCAGGTCTCCGTGGCACGGACGGAAAACGTTTCCGGCGCCAGGTATCTCGCGTGCCCCGATGCGGAGACGATCGTACCGCGCGCAAAGTCCGCGGCGCCCGTGGTATCCCGCAGCACGTACAGCATCACCTCGCGGCCGTCGTCGAGCTGCAGGCTGAACCAGTCCCACCCCGCCTGGTGGGCTTCGAGCTGGTTCGACCCGAACTCCTTGTCCATCCAGCTCCGTCCAGTTACCGCCAGCCGCTCGCCGTCCAGCATGATCTCGCCCGTTGTCGCAAGGCGGGTAAAGCTGTAATACTGGCTGGCCGCGGCCCCGGCGTTCCCTTTTCTGCTGAATCCGTTCGGTCCCTGGAAGACCATCGGCTTGTCGGGCTGGGTCGATAGCGAGAATCCCATGCCCTGCCGGCTGTCCGTCATCGAGAAATCGAACCCGGAACCGTTCCAGCGCAGCGTCCAAAGCGCGTCGGTACCCGCCGGCGCCCGGCTCCACGCGATCAGCGTATCGGGGTACTCGCCATACCCGCCGAGCAGTGGCGTGATCCGGTAAATCACCTCGCTGAAGAGATGGCGTTGCGACTCACGGTCGCCGACCACCGCGTGGCCCATGATCAGATTTCCGGTCGCCCAATCCGACGCCAGCGCAGGCGTCTTCGGCAACATGCCGACCCTGAAGAAGGTGAACTGGTACCCGAAGCGCCGTCCGTCCTCCGACGACAGATGCCCCGTGAAATACCACCACTCCGTCTTGTACCCGTGACGCGCCCAGTGGTCGCGCGGGAAGGACCACGGATAATCCGGCCGCGCGGTTTTCCATTCCCCGGCGTTGGCGGCTGAGGCGACCGCGAGCAAACACAAAGCGAGCGCAACCCGCATTCTGTCGTTCCAGCGGCGAGCGCGCTCCGTTCTCGCGTTTGATTTCACGATTCGAGCGATTCGTCCTCCGGGGTTCTTTGAGATCTGTCCTTACGACGATCGTGCCGGCGAAAAAGTCGTGGATAGCTCGGCGTCTGGTGTACGTGAACAACCAGAGCCGAACCCTTCGGGGGTCCGTGTCGATGAGTTCAGAAATTCAATCGTCCATATTGTCTCTATCAAGCGGTCTCAAGCGATCCCAATATTCTGTTGAGCCTATCGTCGAGCCCCTTAATGGCGGCCTGAATCGCGTTGACCTCGCGTTCCTCGAAGTATGCCTCTCCGCATTGATCGCATACCCAGGCCGGCACGGTGTCGAGTACCAGGTGATACCCGTTGCGGTCAACATGGAAGGGCGCCTTTGAGCGTTGCATCTTCCCATGACAATGGATACAATTCATTTCGATCTTTCTATTGCCAGCCCCGCGAAGCCCTCGCGCCCCTGGCGGAAGAGCTCCCGTACGTCTTCGCGCTGCCGGTCGGTATTGTACCGGCCCCATGTATCGATCCATTTCAGCGAGTCTTCGATTCCGTTCAGAAAATACCGAGCGGACGCCTCCCGTTCGGCGGGGGGCCGGCCGCACGAATAATAGACTGGGCTGCTGTGTGCGTAGATGGACTGATCGAAGCTGTCGCGCGCGTCGCCCCAGAGCCGCGCGGCAATCCACCCGTCGCGGTCGACCTCCACGCGGTGGCGGATGGCGCCTTCCCGTTTGCCTTCGGCATGGTTCTCCGCGTGAATGACGCGGCCGTTCATCACGATTTCGGCGCGATGGACGGGATAGAAGGAATTGAAACCGGATTCGATATCGAGCGCGCCGCCGTTGGGCAGCTGGACCGCGGAACCCATCGGCTGATCGTTGACGGTCAGATCGATGGCGGGGCCATTCGTGATGAAGGTGTTGCCCGCCTTCATGCCGGCAATCCAGTTTTCATAGGAGAACGGGTCGCTGGTGTTCACGTAAACACGGTTGTTGGAGCAGACGAACCAGTCCGTGCCAGTGGATGCGGGCAGGCGGATGCCGCAGTTGAGGAGCTTGTACCACAGATCGTATTCGGGATCCATCCAGAAGGGATCGAACAGGTTGAAGGCATCCAGCTTGCCCAGCACCGCCGCAACCGGCGCCTCCATGCCCCGGCCGTTGTGGCACCAGATGACGATACCGCCCTGGTCGCGCGCTTCGTCGCAGCAGAAGCAGAGTGGAGGATAGTCGGGGTCGAACTGGGCGGTGAGGATGTGGCCGCGGCTGACGGGCTGGACGAGGTTGCGGATGTTGAGAAACATCACGTGTCCATACCCGAAACCCCAGGGGGAGTTCTCGCCGTAGTGGCGGTTCTCTTCCCCGATGTCCAGGACGTGATGCGCGGTGGTGAAGTCGTTCATCACGCCGATGGGGTATTTGTTGCTGGCGTAAGGGAGCTGTCTTCTGTCCAGGACGCTGACGACCGTCACGTTGTAGCCTTCGACACTGCAGTCGATCGCCAGACGGTCGTCCGGCCGGGTCTCTATCTCATCGTAGTGGATGTGGGTGTTGCCCGGATACCAGTTGTTTTCCTGTGGGAAATACCATCGGTTGAGCCTGATTTCGACGTCTTTCGCGCCGTGTTCGGGCATGTCAACCACCGTACGAGATGGCTCGAATTCGGTCCCTCGCTCCACCAGTACGTCGGTGCGCCCGCGGCCCCCCCGGACCTCGAAGGAACCGTCACAAAAGAAGAACGGCGTGCCGGGGCCCCGCTTCAGCACGGCCTCGCGCGGATGCGCAAAACGGCCGTCAGAGGTCAGCACGTGAACCTTGGCGTCGATCCGTTCACCGGTCGCGCCGTCGACAATGTGCCCTCGCAGGATGCCCATAGATAACCCCAGGTAAGCGTTTCAAGGGGACGACCGGCCGGTCGCCCCTACAGATGCAATGAAGGCAGGATGCCGTCGATCCGGGGACCTCTCTCGAAAAAGGCTCTCAACGATCAGGGGTCAGCTGTCAGCCAAATCCAGAGACCGGATCGGTCGAGGTCAACGCCATTCGGGACATGCGGCTTGTTGTGCCCTGGATGCCGCTATGCCCGCCTAGTTGCCGAAGGCTTTCGCAAAGATCAGAAAATCAGCGAATTCGATGGCGCCGTCTCCGTCCAGATCATAGCCGGCGTCATAACCCTCGTCGCCTTGACTCAACCCGAAGTTGGCTGCGAACTGCAGGAAGTCGGCGAAGTCAACCGCGCCGTTGCCGTCGAAGTCCGCATTGGCGATCTGCGGTGTGATGTACGGTGACATATCCCACAGCACAATCGTGCCGTCCCGATCCCCACTGGCGAGAATCCTTCCATCCGGCGAGAATGTCACGGAATAGACATAACCCGTATGTCCTCGCAACGTGGCCTTCTCCAGACCGCTCTCCACGCCCCACAATCGAACCGTTTTGTCTTCACCTCCGCTGGCGACGGTACTCCCATCCGGTGAGAACGACACGGAACCGACGTCCCCCGAATGCCCGGTTAATTCTGCCGCATTCCGACCACTGGCCACGTCCCACAATCGAACCGTAGCGTCCGCACTGCTGCTGGCGAGAATACTCCCGCCAGGTGAGAACGTCACGGAGGTTACCCAATCCTCATGACCCCGAAACGTGGTTGCCTGCCGACCGCTGGCCACGCCCCACAGCCGAATCAATCCGTCATACCCTCCACTGACGAGAGTCCTCCCGTCAGGTGAGAAATTCACGAAATGAATGTTCAAAAACTGCCCTTGCAGCCTGGCCCTCTCCTGAAGGCCGGTCATATCCCACAATTCAATATTCACACGACTGATTGCGAGTGTATTGCCATCCGGAGAGAACGACAAGGAGACCGGAAGACTTATGTATCCCTCCAGCACCGCTTTCTCCTGAAGGCTGGCCACATCCCACAACCGAACGACTTCGTTGGCACTGGCCAGGGTTCTCCCGTCCGGCGAGAATCTCACGGACCTGACCCGACCCTCCTGCCCGGTCAGTCGGACCTTCTCCCGGCCGCTGGCCACATCCCACAATCGAATCGTGCTGTCCCAACTGGCGCTGGCGAGTGTACTCCCATCCGGTGAGAACGAAAGGGAATAAACCCAACCGGTATGCCCACGCAATGTGGTGCTGCCTTCGGGCAAACTGACGGGATCGTTTCCTTGAGCGAGGCTGTTCTGCACCAGAAGGAGGCTGACAAACAGGACGGCAAGACCGATCCTGTAGCTTTTTCTCATAGTATATCCGCCTCTATCGCAAATGTGGACGTCACTCCCCTTCCGCCGGGCAGCCGCCGAGTGAGAGGTGAGGTGGGAGAAAACGCCCGCCGCATCCAACAAATCTTGATTCGTAAGTCTTCGGGGACGTTAAATCGTATATGTGATTGTAAACCAGGATTCGTCGTTTTTCGGGAACGTCAATTCGTACATGTGCAAGTTGATAAAGGCGATTAAACTGCGGATTACCAGGATACACCAGGTCACTGAACGTAAAAGAAAAAACATCCTTCTATACGTCAATAACGCCCTGTTTCGGAAGGTTTTATCGCGTCGCCGCGTTGCTGTTTTTTCGGATCGAGGCTAACCGTTGGCAACATGAACACGCGATGTAGATCAGCGATTTCCGCGTCGCAGGCGGGGCGACCGGCCGGTCGCCCCGCCCGCGACGCGGGAATCGCTGGTCTACATCCCGGGTTCATGTTTCCCACGGGTAGCCTCGATCCGAAAAAAAAGCAACGCGGCGACGC
>CAZKDZ010000108.1:0-18718 GCA_964551635.1 uncultured bacterium
CCTCGACAAGAACACGCCAAACCACCTACGCAGCGCCTTCGACAGACTCGAAACTTTGATCGACCACCATTGCGATCAAGCAAAACTCGCTGCTTGAAACTTGACTCATACACCACAAAAACCGCCGACTAAGCAGGCTAGTCGGGCGAAGGACCCGCAGCCACCCCTTCGGATTGAACCATGGATGCCCTCAGAACAGGCGAAAACATCCTGGAGCTCATTGGCGCTACGCCCATGGTGCGGCTGAATCGGGTGGCCGGTCCCGAGGGGGCGGTTGTCTGGGCCAAACTGGAGGCGTTCAACCCGGCGGGCAGCGTGAAAGACCGGACGGCGCTTGCCATGATCGAGGCGGCTGAAGCGCGCGGCGATCTGAAGCCGGGGATGAGGATTGTAGAACCCACAAGCGGGAATACCGGCATCGGCCTTGCGATGGTGGCCGCCGTGAAGGGGTACAGGCTCACGATCACGATGCCGGAAGGCGTCAGTGACGAGCGTCAGAAACTGCTCAGGGCGCTTGGCGCCGAGGTGGTGTTGACGTCAACCGACGAAGGGATGCAGGGCACAATCAAGAAGGCGCTGGAACTGGTTGAAAATGGCACGGAATGTTATCTGCCGCAGCAGTTCGAGAACCCGGCCAATCCGGATATTCACCGCCGGACCACCGCACGCGAGATTCTGTTGCAGATGGATGGAGCGCCAGACGCGTTCGTCGCGGGCGTGGGGACGGGAGGCACGGTCACCGGTGTGGGGGAGGTCATGAAGGCGGAGTATCCGGAAACCTGCATTGTCGGCGTTGAACCGGAGGATTCCGCGGTGCTTTCGGGCAGACAACCCGGACCCACGGAGATCGACGGGCTGGGCGCCGGGATGATCCCGGACGTGCTCAATGTGGATATTCTGGATCGCGTCGTTCCGGTTACCAATACGCAGGCCCGACGGATGTCACGCAGGCTGGCGAGGGAAGAGGGCATCCTGGCAGGCATCTCTTCCGGGGCGGCAGCCCACGCGGCCACAGCGATCGCCGCAGGCATGTCGCCGGATGAACGCGTGGTCGTGATCCTTCCGGATACGGGCGAACGCTACATGGGCGCCTATCTCTATTTGTAGGAAGTTCCCGAAAAGAAAAACGCGCCTGATGTCTCGATGGACACCAGGCGCGTTTTTCTTTTCGGGGGGTGCGTCTACATGGAATTCGCCCGCCGGGCGAGGTCCGATTTGTAACGGCCGGCGGTGTTTCGATGCAGGACGCCTTTTTTTACACTCTTGTCTATAATCGATACCGCCTGCGGCATCAGCGCTTCCATTTCACCTTTGTCGCTCGTATTCGATGCTTTCTTGAGGACGGTTCTCAGCTCGGAACGTGCGCTCCTGTTGCGCAGGCGGGCTCTTCGGTTCTGCCGGAGCCTCTTGTGGGACGATTTGAGCGTGGGCAACGCCTACCTCCTTCGTGCTCCCGCATGTGGGAACGGACACTTCAGACGAGGTCAAAAATCGAAGCAAGACAATGTAACAGAAAACGCTACGTTACACAACAGTTTTATTGAAATTCGCGATATCGGAGTTCCTCGATGCTCAAGGTTACGGGCCATGGGCGAAGAAAAGCCTTTTTTTGACGACCTCGACAGCATGTTTTTGAAGGATTCGCCGCTTGGGTCCCGCGCTGCAGGCGGACGTGCTGCCTCTCAGGTATCGACATGTAAACATCGCACCGGGATGAACCGATGCTGCAGTAGATCCTTCGTCGGCCTGGGTGCCTGGCCTGGATGATTGTCTGGTGTCAAGTGAAACCGATGCATTTCACGGACGTTGCACCCTGGCTTCCTCTGGATGACAGTTTTTGCCGACACCTGACCAACTCGTTTCGCCAATGGCGGCGGATGATTTTTCCAGCCATTTATTTCGCAAATTTTCGTTGTTAAGCAAATCCGTTTTTGGACAGGTGTTTTCGAGCCTAATTGACCTTAAGCAACTCAACGTCGAAAATGAGGGTCGAACCCGCAGGAATGCGGGCATTTGGCCGGTCGCCGTAGGCGAGGTCGGAAGGAATAAAGAAGGTGTATTTGGCCCCTTCCTTCATCAGCTGCAGGCCTTCGGTCCAGCCCCTGATGACGCGGTTGAGCGGGAACGTTGCCGGTTGTCCGCGCTTGAAGGAGCTGTCGAATTCGTTACCGTCCAGGAGGGTGCCCCGGTAATGTACGGTCACCTTGTCCGTGGCGGAGGGCGATTCGCCGGATCCCTCCTGCGTTATCTTGTACTGAAGACCGCTGGGCAGCTCCACGACCCCGGTCTTTGTCCTGTTTTCCTCCAGAAACCGCCTTCCCTCTTCCTTGTTCTTCATCGCCATTTCTCCAATATCGGGTCTTGCGCCCCGCGCCTTCATCTGTTCCTGCTGCCGGGCGATCATTTTTTGTCTCAGCGACGCCATGGCCGCTTTGATCTCTTCTTCGTTCATGCGGCCGTCTGCCTTCGTTACGCGGTCCTTGACGCCGAGCGAAAACGCGTCCGGATCAACTTCAATGCCGGCGTTCTGGCGTAGTCCGTTAACAATGTCCCTTCCGACGGCGAAACCGAGTGAATAGTTGAGTTTCCGGCTGTCCGGCACGTCTTTTTCCTGGCGAAAGGCAAGCAGGGACTGCTCGATTTCTTCACGGGTGTACTGGGTCCCTCCGCCCGCCGCCGCTTCCCTGACTCCTTTTCCGTATGCGTCGGCGTCGAGTGCGATCTGCGTTTTTTCGAGACCTTTCGCAACTTCCTCGCCAATCGTGAATCCCAGGCTGTAGCTGGCTCTCTCGTCTTCCGTTGCCAGTTCCTTCTTTTCCGCTTCGCAGGCGAAAAGAAGCAGCGATACGAGCAATATCCATCCCTTTCTCATTGAATTCTCCTGTCTGATCGGGTGATTTCTCCACCGACGCTTCATCTGTAACGGGATTCGTGTCGAATGGGCAATACAGGCTGACACAACCGATAACGACCCGCAGTTGAACGATGCCCCCGTTCAACGGATGTAGATCCCGCCGTTCGCGTCGATGATTTCACCCGTAATGAAGCTGCCCTGGTCGGAGGCGAGGAGCATGACGGCGCCGACCATTTCCTCAGCCCGGCCGACCCGTTTCAGCGGTGTGGCTTCTCCGAAGGATTCAAGCTGCTCCGGTGTGGAGTGCCGGTGCTGCATTGGCGTGTCGATCACGCCCGGCGCCAGGGCATTGACCCGGATGCCGAACGGCGCAAGCTCTCTCGCGAGCCCCCGTGTGAAGGTATTGACCCCGCCTTTTGCCGTGCCGTAGGGCAGGGTGCCTCCCCCTCCACCCGTATGGCCGGCAACGGAGGAGATATTGACGATTGCGCCGGAGCCGTTCTTCTGCATGGCCGGAATGGCCGCGCGACAGCACAGGAACACACTCTTCAGGTTGACGTTGATCATGTGGTCCCAGAGTTCTTCAGGGCACTCGGCAATGCGCGCCTTGTCCATCCACTGTCCGGCGTTGTTGATAAGCACGTCCAGCCGCCCGCCGAAGACGTCCAGGGTACGGTCCACCATTCGCTGGACTTCCGTCGCGCTGCAGACGTCCGTCTGCAGGGTTTCAACGCGGCCTTCCGCCGACGCGGCCTCTTCGCAAAGCGCGTCCGCGCCGGCCCTGTTGCTGTTGTACGTGGCCACGACAGACGCGCCTTCGCCTGCAAGGGTGAGTGCGACGGCCCTGCCGATTCCGCTGCTGGCGCCGGTTACGATTGCGACTTTACCCGTGAATTGCCCGTGGCTCATATCAGTCCTCTCTCCGCGTGGAACTCCATCGTTGTGCCGTCGGCGAAATCGTCTCAGTCCTTGCCAAAGAGCTTCTTCCAGTCCGAAAACGCCATCTGCCCGCCGTCCGCAACGAGGGTCTGTCCGGTTATGAACCGGGCGTCGGGGGTGGTGAGAAAGTGTACGATGCCCGCGATTTCCCCGGGTTCGCCGTAGCGGCCCTGCGGAATCAACTTGAGGTAGTTGTCCAGAGTTTCCCTGTCGTCCAGCAGGTCATCGTTCGCCGGCGTGTTGATAACCCCCGGGCATATGGCGTTCACCCGCACGTTGTGCGGCGCCAATTCTCCCGCGGCGGTCCGGGTCAGGGCAACAAGGGCCGCTTTGGATGAGTCGTACGCGGCGGAGCCCTTACTGGACACCATGGCGTTGCGGGAGGCGATGTTGACAATCACGCCGGCGCCCCGTTCGATCATCCCGGGCGCCACCTCGCGGGTAAGGATGAACGGGGCCGTGGTATTGATCCGGTAGATCTCCTCCCATCGGTCCAGGGCGATGTCGACCAGGGGTTCGTAGCACCAGGCGCCTGCATTGTTGACAAGTACATGGATTGCGCCATGCGCTTTGACGAGCCCGGACACCAGGTCGGGGACGGCCTCAAGGTCGTTCAGGTCGAAGACGCACGGGATGGTGTTGGGAACACTGCCGGTCAATCGCTTCAGCGCGCGCGCGGAGCGATCCAGGGCGATAACCCGGTGCCCCTCGTCGGAAAACCGCCTGGCAATGGCTTCGCCGATGCCGCTTGCGGCGCCGGTGACGAATGCCAGCGTGCCTGATCTCTCCATGGACTGACCTTGATGCGTCATTTTTCAGGGACGTTCACTGGAATATCCGCCATCTCGTTTTTCGTTTCTTCACGTCTTTCACCCTTCGTAGTTTCGTCTATTCGCGTTTCTTCGCGTTATTCGTAGTTTCGTATTCTCGTAGTTTCGTAATCTCGCGTTCTTCGTAGCTTCTTACAGCCATCCCGCAACAGTCCACATCGCGCTGAGGCGGCCGAAGGAGGCGTTGAGCAATCCATTGGCGTCAGCCACGGGGTCGCCGCCATAGCACCGATTGAATTCGGCGCGTATGCGCTCTTCCAGGCTCGTGGTCGCGTTCAGCGGGATGTCAACCCAACCGCCTCCGGTTTCGGCGCTCTCGCGCAGCGCCACCCACATTTCATAGTCCAGCCTTCCGCCCTCCGCGCCGTACCGGGGGCCGGCGTCCCTCGTGACGGCCGTGTGAAGACTCTCCACGATGGCGGCTTTGGCCACGTCGTCCTGGCTGGAAATCCCGTACTGCCTGTAGGGGTTTACCCAGGCGATCGGGGGGTCCGTGTCCACCTGTACGCTGGCGAGGATCCGTTCGCCGTCAACTTCCTCGTGAATCTCCCGGATGGAGAATGTGTTGCGCCCGTCGGTACCGTAAAGGGTCAGTTCGCCGCCGGACAGGTAGCCGTTGACCCCTTCAATGTCCCAATTCATGCCGGATGCCGCGCCGGGTGTGGTGGGCATTTCGTAGATGCACGATACGTCATTTTCGAATTCGATCACGCCGCTTTCCCACCAGCGGGTTGTTTCGTCTCCACCGCCGTAGTTTCTGTAGGGCGGGACCTCAACGGCCTGGGCGTAGCCCATCGCGCGCCGTGGATTGCTGTCCAGAATCATGCGGACGGCGTTCAGCCCGTGGTAACTGCCGGCCGGATACCGGAGACGCGCGTGCGTGAGCCTTCCCAGAACGCCGGCGCGAGCGATTTTCTGTTTGAGTTGCTCGTTGGGCCAAAGCCAGACGTTTTCCGCGACTTCCCATTTCAATCCCTTTTCGCTTGCCGTGCGGGCGATTGCGTCACCCATGTCCAGTGTGAGCGCATAGGGGATTTCGGTAATGATGTGGCAACCGTGTTCAATGCCCGCAAGTGCTGCAACCGTCTGGCCGTCGGTGGGGAGCAGGACAAAGAAGACATCCGGCTTCTGTTCACTCAGCATCGATTCGATGCGCGTATAGCGCGCCGGAACGTCGAACAAATCGCCCGCCGCGTTCAGGGCCGCTTCACCGGCGTCGCAGATGGCGCAGAGGTCGTACAGGTGCGAAAGCTTCTTTATCGTGGCGAGGTAGCCTCTGGCGCGGGAGCCGGCTTCGACACCGACACCGGCAACCGCCATCCGCAACGTGGGCATGCGATGGGTTCCTTTTATGAGATGTAGTCTTCCGCGCGGTCCTGCGGGGCAAATCCGAGGACCTCTCTGGCGTGGCCCATGTCCACCCAGCAATACCTGTTGTTGGAAATGGCGTAGAAGATATCGAAACGGAGATCGTCAGACGCATTGATACAGTCTTCGGTGATCTTCACGACGTCGCGCTGACTGCACCACACCGCGGCGAGTTCCGGGCTGGCCGGCCGGTCTTCGGCGTTTACCGCTCCGATCCGCAGCGAGATGCACGAGAGCCCATGTGCGTCCGAGTAGAATCGGCACAGGGCCTCGCCCCAGACCTTGCTGGCGGAATAGGGCTCCGTGGGCCAGGTCGGATGTTTGTGGGTGACGATGGGAATTGGATCGGGAACCTCGTCGAACCGGCTTTCTTTTATGGCCTTGTAAGGTTCCTGGGTCTGATAGCCCCAGTTGGTCATGATGGAACTGGCGTAAATGACCCGTCTTACGCCCGCGAGGCGGCAGGCTTCGAAGACGTTATAAGCCCCGATCACATTGCTGTTCAGTATGTTGTCCCAGCTGGCTTCAGGCCTTGGATCGGCGGCCATTTGAACGACGGTGTCGATGCCGTCAACAGCGTTCCGCATGGCATCCATGTCCGCAAGATCGGCGAGGTGGAATTTGTCGTCCGGGATGTCGAGCAACCTCCCGTCCGGCGCCCGGTCCGAAGGATAGCGCCTTCGCGCGAGTGCGTAAGTGTCGTATGCGCCGGGCGACTGGACCAGATGCTCGTATATGGCGCCGGGGATCAGTCCGTAAACGCCGGTGACGAGGACTTTTCGGGGCGGCATGTCACCTCCAGGGAGGGATGTGTTCGAGATAGGACGGGGGACGGTTGAAGTCCGGGTGGCAATTGATAAAGCGATTTATAATTAACGACTTGCAAACACACCTCGTGAATTCCGGACACGTCTGTTCGTCCTCGCCGTTTCGATTCGAACGGCGAGTCAAGTTAACGCAAGGCCGTGAAATAGGAAAGAAGAAATACCACTGCTTGCCTCGCCGTCGGGTTCCGTGAAGACAGCTGAAATCTCATGGCTTCCGGTCGTCCGACTCCTGCGAATGGCGGCCGGTCGACACGACGCGGCGTACCCGATGCAAGCGCGCAGGCTCGCGCATTCCAGGAGGGATTGAATTTCGTTGACACAAGGCGTGGCGAGTCTATATTAAACCGGTACGGCTTGCAGGGCGGCGCCTGCCCGCGGCGGTTCCGAAATACACCGTCAGCCCGCGTTTCCGAAACACCTCCTCCCCCGGTTTTCGCCCCTTTTTCTCTGTCCCATCTGCACCTCGGAGTATACCAGAATAATGAGATACAGGCGGATTGTGCTTAAGTTGAGCGGCGCGGCGGTGGCTGGTGACGGGGAGTTCGGTTTCGACCCGGTTGCCCTGGAGTATATTGCCGATGAAATCCTCGCCGTTCACAGGCTGGGTGTGGGCGTTGGCGTTGTCATCGGCGGCGGAAACATCTTCAGAGGGATGCTTGGCGCGCAGTGGGGCATCGAAGAGTCGGAGGCTCACAACATCGGAATGCTCGGCACCATCGTCAACAGCCTGATGTTGCGCGGCGTGATGACGGCCAGGAGCGACGCCGAAGTACGCGTGATGACGGCGATTCCCATCAACGCGGTTGCCGAACCCTTCATCCGGCTGCGCGCCATCCATCATATTGAAAAGGGATACATCGTCATCTTCGCGGGTGGCATCGGAAACCCGTACGTCACGACAGATTATCCCGGCGTCCAGCGGGCCCTCGAAATCCGGGCCGACGCCATTCTCTTCGCGAAACACAAGACCGCCGGGGTCTATACCGACGACCCGAACAGGAGTCCCGATGCGCGATTGTATCGCAGCGTTGGCTACGACACCGTGGTGCGGGAAAACCTGGGCGCGCTGGACCAGTCCGCTGTGATTCTGGCCCGGGACAACCGGCTCCCCATCCACGTCTTCGATTTTGACAAACGCGGGACCATGCGGCGGATTCTGGAGGGCGAGAATCTTGGCACGGTGATCGCGCATGGTTTCGGAGACGAGTTGGAATAGGGATGTTCCTTTCAAATTCCAATACAGGGGTTCCGTACAGATGAGAGTGTTGATCGTGGGAAAGGGGGGACGGGAGCACACGTTTGCATGGAAGATCTCCCGGAGTCCGAAGGTGAGCCGCGTCTATGCCGCGCCCGGAAATCCGGGAATCGCCCGGCATGCCACGTGCGTGGATATCGGCGTCGACGACCTGGACGGACTCGTGGAATTCGCACAGCGGAAATGCATCGACCTGACGGTGGTGGGCCCCGAGGACCCGCTTGCACACGGGCTTGCGGACCGGTTTGAAGCGGTTGGACTGCGGGTGTTCGGACCCTCGCAGGAGGCGGCGCAGATCGAGGCAGATAAGGACTTCGCGCTTCGCCTGATGCACAAGTACGACATTCCCACGGGCCAGTATCGCACGTTTACGGACCCGGACACCGCACGGAGTTTCGTGCGGGACTGGGGCGCGCCGGTGGTATTGAAGGCATCGGGTCTGGCCGCCGGTAAGGGTGCGCTGGTCTGCCATACGGTGGATGAGGCGCTGCGGGCCGTGGACCGTGTACTCGTGGACCGGGAGTTCGGCGCCGCCGGAGAAATGCTGGTGCTGATGGAGTTCCTCGAGGGAGAGGAAGCGTCGATTACCGGTTTTACCGATGGTGAACACGTGGCGTGCATCGTCCCCTCCCAGGACCACAAGACCGTAGGCGAGGGAGATACCGGCCCGAATACGGGCGGAATGGGCGCCTATGCGCCGGCCCCTGTGGTGACGCGGGAGATGCAGAAGGAGATTCTGGAACGCGTGATGCTGCCCACGGTGAAGGCGCTCGCCGCCGAGGGGCGGCCGTACAAGGGGATTCTCTATGGCGGCCTGATCATGACCGGGAGCGGACCCCGGGTTATCGAATTCAACTGCCGGCTTGGAGACCCGGAGGCGCAGGTCGTGCTGCCGCTGCTGAAGACGGACCTCGTTGACATCATGGAGGCCGTGTCCGAGGGCAACTTGAAGGATCTGGACGTCGAACTGGACGACCGGGCCGCGACCTGCGTGGTAATGGCTTCGGGAGGATATCCTGGGGCGTACGAAACGGGCGCTGCGATTTCGGGGCTGGACGAGGCGGAAGCCAGCGACGACGTGCTGGTGTTTCACGCCGGTACGGCGCGGCATGGAGATACAACGGTTACGGACGGCGGCCGGGTTCTGGGGGTAACGGCAGTCGGCGAAAATATCAGGGCTTCCATCGATCGGGCTTACGAGGCGACGGGCAGGATCCAATTTGAGAATGCGTACTTCCGGAGGGACATCGGGCACCGCGCGCTGGAGCGTGCGGGAAACTGAAGCGATTCCGGTTACGTGAGTCAGTCACCGGCACCGCAACAAGCCGTTCAACCATCACGAAGGAGGAAGAGGATCGTGGTTGGGATAATTATGGGCAGCAAATCCGATGAACCGATTATGCAGAAAGCAGTCCCCGTTCTGGAAGAGCTGGGGATCGCATACGAGATGACCGTGTCGTCCGCGCACCGGAATCCCGACCGGACGGGTGAGTATGGACGCACCGCCGAGGCGCGCGGACTGAAAGTGATCATCGCGGGAGCGGGTCTGGCGGCGGCGCTGCCGGGCGTGATGGCGGCGCACACCACGCTGCCGGTTATCGGCGTGCCCATTGCCTCCGGTGCGCTGAACGGGATCGATTCGCTCTATGCGATCGTGCAGATGCCGCCCGGTGTGCCCGTGGGCTGCGTGGGGATCGACAACGCGCGAAACGCCGCCGTCCTGGCCGCGCAGATCGTCGCGCAGACCGATCCGGAGGTCAAGGCGAAGCTGGAGGCCTACAAAGAGGCTCTGGCGGCAGGATAGCAGGGGGCGTGGCGGTCAGGCTGGGGACGTGAGGCGGGATGCGTCGGTGAGTTCCCGCACGACAGACCGGGCATCGCCTGTTTTTTTCAGGAGATCCACCTGCCTCTGCGCCCAGGTCGGGCCGGACGCCAGGTCCAGAGTCCGCTCAAGGTAGGGAACGCAATCCAGGTCCTGTGCGGCGGGCCGCAGTTGATCCACGAGGCGCCGCACGAGTTCGCGCGCCGGCTGGGGCTCGTAGGTGTCGGAGTCTACAAGTTGAGCGTCGAGTCCGTAGCGGGCCGCGCGCCACTTGTTCTGGCGAATGAGCATGGGGTGGCAGTCGTGCTGGTACGCGCCGTGGTCGATGTGGTCGGACAGGTATTTGATGAGGGACTGCATCATGGCCACAAGGCCCAGTGTGTCGTGGAAGTTGCCGGGAATATCGCAGATGCGGATCTCGACCGTACCGAATCTGTTGTGGGGGCGAACGTCCCACCAGATTTCCCTTATGGTCTCGATGTAACCCGTTTCCACGAGGTGGTTCACCAGCCAGACGTATTCGCTCCAGTTTCGCATCAGCGGAGGCAGGCCGGCGGTGGGAAGGCCGTCCATGATCTTGGATCGCCACGAGCAGACACCCGTGTCGCGTCCATCCCAGAACGGGCTGTTGCAGCTCAGCGCCAGCAGGAGCGGCATGTATCGCAATATGAACTCGCAGATCATCACCGCCTTGTCGCCGCTGTCAACGCCCACGTGCACGTGCAGACCGAACGTAACCAGTTGACGAGCGGTGTCCTGAAGCAGGTCGACCAGGCCCGCGTAGCGTTTGTTGGGCGTGATTTCCTGGTCCTGCCACGTGGAAAACGGATGGGTTGCCGACCAGTAGAGCCGCACGCCCTCCCGATCTGCGATGGCCTCGAGCGCGCACAGCTTCTTCCTGAGGTCCGCCTCGACCTCCTGCACCGTCATGCAGACATCTGAGTTGATTTCCACGTAACACTGCATCAGCTCCGGCTTGATTGTTCCCTGCAGCTGCGGCGGAACGCGCTCCAGAAGCCTCTGGCTGGCGCTGGACAGGGCCATCGTCCGGCTGTCCACCAGCGCCAGTTCGATTTCCACGCCGACCGTGGGCTCGCGGCTGGGGTTGAATTCCATCCGGCTCATCGATTCGCCTCTTTTCCGTGATTTTTCGGTTCCGACCAGCGCACGACGGCCCGTGCGAGAATCTTCGCGCCAATGCCCAGCGCGCGTTCGTCAACGTCGAAATCAGGTGTATGAAGGCCCGTCGACGACGCCCCGGGGCGCGAGCATCCGAGGCGGAACAGACTGCCGGGAACGCGTTTGAGATAATGGGCGAAATCATCGCCCCCCATGCTGGGCTCTCCGATGTACTGGACCCGGTCTGCCCCGAGCAGATCGACCGCGCACTCCCGGACCAGATCGGTGAGGCCCGGATCGTTCATGACCGACGGAGGTCCCGACCTGAATGTAATCTCGATTTTCGTTCCGGAAACCCGGGCGACGCCGTCCGCAACCTCCCGCACGCGTTTCACGGCCCGGCGGCGCGCATCTTCGTCGAGGCTGCGTACGGTTCCCTTCAGCACCGCGCGATCGGGGATCGCATTATACCTTTTTCCGGCTGTTATGGAGCCGATCGTCAGGACCACGGTATGCCGCGGATCCAGCGACCTCGGCACGGCCACGTACAGTCCATTGATCAACTGCGCCGCGGCGGCAATGGGGTCTCTTGACTCGTAGGGTCGGGCAGCGTGACCGCCGCTGCCGCGGACCCGGACGTGCATCTCGTCGCAATGCGCGGTCAGGACACCCGATCGATGCCCGACGGTTCCGGCCGGCCTTGAGGGATCCACATGCAGCGCCAGCATCGCGTCCACGCCCTCGAGCGCGCCGGCCTCGATCATTTCCAGGGCGCCCTGGTTGGTCTCTTCCGCGGGCTGGAAGATGGCCCGCCAGGTAACGGGCCAGGGCAGAATCCCGGACTTCCCGGCAGCGTCGAGCGCCAGGGCGGCCCCAAGTACAGCTGCCGTATGGGCGTCGTGGCCGCAGGCGTGCATCACCCCGCGCACGCTGCTGCGATAGGATACGGATTTGGCGTCCTGTATGGGCAGCGCGTCCAGGTCGGCCCTCATGGCGATACCGGGTCCGGTCCCGTTTCCACCGGATTCCGCGATCACCCCCCGGCCTGTGGGTCCGGTGCGGACCATGAAGCCGTCCGACGCCAACTGTCCTTCCAGGTACCGCGTCGTCTCCGTTTCCTCCCCGCTTATCTCGGGATGGGTATGGAGATGCCGTCTGGCCTCCACCATGCGGTCCTGAAACGCATCGACGGTCTTGTCGAGCTGCCGGGGCCATTCATTCTGATCAGTCATTGACGTCGTATTCAGGTGGAAAGCATGCGCTTATTGTGGTTTGAACCGATATAACCCGGTTATGAAAAGAAACGCACCGGAACGGGATGATTCACCATACAGCGAATCGGTCGGTTCGGTGCGTCTGTCTTTCGTACGGTTCGACGGGAGAACATCTGATCGCGCGCTGAAGGGTCAGTGGATTCATCCCTTCTCCTCGATCTCAACCCGCGACTTCTCTGGCGATGGCCACGCACCTGGCGGCAAAGGTGTCGTAGGCCGCTCGGAACTCGGCGCTGGTTTTCTGCACGGAGCCGAAATCGGGCCAGTCGCCGGGTTCCAGCCCCCGGGTCTGCCAGCCGGCGACGTCGATGCCAACGACGTTTATGAGGAAGTCCTTGAGAGAGGGCGTTAGGTCGTAACCGCGGCAGAAGTCCGGAAGTTCGCGCAGGCGCTGGTCCACGCCGGGTTCGTAGGTATCCAGCACCGCGTCCCTGAAGTCTTCCAGGTCGAACCCCTCCGCTTCGGAAGCCATCTGAACGGCTCTCGCGTGATTCGGAAACTCGGTATTGCACATATTGGACGCGCCCAGCGTGTGGAAGGAGTCTTCGGGAATGCGCTTGGAGGCCGGAAGAACGTCCATGGAATCCACGATCCACCGCGCCTGATCGTCGGTGACGCCGTACGTCTTTTGAAGATGGTCGACCCATTTCGGCCTGTTTTCCGGACTGAAGAAGACGCCGTAGACGCGCCGCGCCACCAGCGTACCCGCTTTTTTCAGGTCTTCTTCCAGAAGCCGGATGGCGTCGGCGGACTGACCTGCAGATTCGGCAGCTTCCAGGACGATGGGATGGTCGAGGGTTTTGAGATTTGCGTACGTGCAGATCGCCCGGGCCCTGTCGGCCAGAGACCCGTCGGGCGAATCTTCCGTACCGAGATCGGCGGCCAGGGCGCCAAGGAGTTCGCCGGCCTTCCCTTCGCCGGTCCTTGCGGCGGCGGCGAGAAAGATCTTCTCCGCTTCGACTTCCCGGAGGTGACTCACGAACCGGCCCCCCATGTTGGTTTCGTAGGTGCGCACCACCTGTTCGCCCGCCTTTGCGGCGCGGGCCTTGCCCTCGAACGCGTCCAGTATCAACTGGACTTCCTGGGCCACGGTGTAGACCACCGTGTTATTGGAGCCGATCGCATTGCTGTTGAGCGCTGTGGTGATCTTACGTGCGGCCTCGTGGCTGGCGGCGACTTTGAAGACCATGTTGGGATTGACCCGTCCGGAACGGTCGCCAAGGCCCAGCAGGCGGTCGTATCGTTCGAGGAAGTCGGCGGCCAGCCGGTAGGCATTTCGCGCATCTTCGATGCTCTCGTCCGCCCGGTCGGCGATGTTGGGATTGAGCTGGAAGCTGACCATGTAGTCCTTGAGGTCCGTATGCACCGCGAGCGGCCGGAAAATGGACAGGTTGGGCCAGAGGGCGATGAGGGTGGCCGCCATCGCAATGTCATCGGCGTGCGCCTCCGGATCTCGCTTCCATTCTTCGTGTTTTTCGATTTCGCTCTTGAGCTGTTCGGCGAGCGAACCGTCTTCGTCGAAGGCCTTTGCCGCCAGAACGGGGTTCGTTGACACCTGGCAGAATCCATAGTGCCGCAGGTATTCGAGGCCGCGCGCAAAGTCGTTGCCGAATTTACAGTAGTCTTCGCCGACCATCCTCCAGTAGACGCCGCCGCGCATCTGTTGTTTGAGCAGCGTCAGGAACGAACGGCCCGGGCTTGCGTTATTCAGCTCCGCCTCGATGCGTTCGGCCAGAAGGCCCGAGAGGCTGTCGTTCAGGTTGACCGAATTCATGTCGGCAAGGAATTCAGCCACCACGTCCGCCATAACGGCCCCTTCGAGATCGTCGATGACGGCCAGTACCCGATCGAGTGCTGCGTCCGACTCACCCGTGCCATAACCCACGATTTCCGCGTCCCGCCCCGCGAAGTTCATGCCGAGCCGGATCAGCGTACGGCACACCTCGGCGGCTGGGAAATCGTCGTTCTGAAGAACCGACACGAGTTCCTCCACGCGGGCGTCCAGCGCTCCCGGCTGCGGATCGATGAGAACCTGGTCCGCCGCGGCGAGGGACTGTCCGTTTCCGATCGCTTCCGTGACAGCGGAGATGTCGATTGCCATTCTGGTGCCTCCCTTCACATCGTAACGGAGCTGCACACCGTCCGGCGTACCGTCGATCCGTGTTCCGCGGTCTGCAGGACAGGTTTTACTCGATGCCCAGCACGTCTCTCATGCTGAACATCCCCCGGGGTGAATTCACGACGAAGCGGATCGCCTGAATAACCCCTACGGCGTAAGAATCCCGGCTCTGGGCACGGTGTACCAGCTGAAAGACTTCGCCGGTGCCGCCGAAGATGACGGTATGCTCCCCGGCCAGGTCTCCCGCCCGGATTGCGTGGATGCCGATTTCATCCCCGGTGCGCGCGCCAACCTCACCGTGGCGCCCGTAAAGGGCCACGTCGTCGAGGTTTCGGCCCAGACCCCTTGCCGCGGCATTTGCCAGCGCGAGGGCGGTGCCGCTGGGTGCGTCGGTCTTGAAGTGGTGGTGGGCCTCGACGATTTCCACGTCGTACCCGCTGCCCATCATCCGTGCGGCGTCTTCCACCAGTCTGGTCAGTACGGTCACGCCAATGCTGAAGCTTGGGGCAAAGACGCAGGCGACGTCCTTAACGGCCGTTTCGAATTCAGCAAGTTGCGACGTCGACATGCCGGTGGTGCCCACCACCATCGGCCTGCCCGCCCTTCCTGCTATACGAGCGGCGTCCAGCGTTCCGTCCGGGGGCGCCGTGAAGGCAACGACCACGTCCGCGTTTTCAATGACGGATTCCAGGCTGTCGACAACGGGGACGCCGGTGCGCTCCGTTCCCAGGAGTTCGCCGATGTCCCGCCCGATGGCCGGGTTGCCGGGCGCTTCCACGCCGCCGGCGATGTGCAGATCGCCGCTTTCCATAGCCAGGTGGGCGATGCGGCCGCATATGCGGCCCGCGATGCCGCAAATAACCAGGTTTGTCATCGGGATTCTCCACAACAGATCCCTACGCGCTCAGCCGTTCCTCGAGCGCGTTGAGCTCAGTCAACAGTTTTGCGGGCAGCCGATCTCCAAATTCCGCGTAGAAGTCGCGGATATCGGGCAGTTCGGCGCGCCACGCGTCAGGGTCCACGGAAAGCAGCGCTTCAACGTCGGCCTGCGGGATGTCCAGACCGTCCAGATCGAGGGCATCGGGGGTGGGCACATAGCCGATCGGGGTTTCAATCGCATTGGCCGTGCCGTCAATTCGTTCACAGATCCATTTGAGCACGCGGCTGTTTTCGCCGAACCCCGGCCAGAGCCAGTTCCCCTCTGCGTCTTTGCGAAACCAGTTTACGTAGAAGATCCTGGGCGCTTTATCGCCCAGCGTGGCGCCGATCTTGAACCAGTGACTGAAATAGTCGCCCATATTATAGCCGCAGAAGGGAAGCATCGCAAAGGGATCTCTCCGCAGCTTGCCCACGGCGCCGGCTGCCGCGGCCGTGGTTTCGGATGCCATGATGGAGCCGAGGAATACGCCGTGCGTCCAGTTCAGCGCTTCGAAAACCAGAGGAACGACCGTTGAGCGTCGACCCCCGAAGATGAACCCGGACATGGGCACCCCGTCCGGATTCTCCCATTCCGGATCGATGACGGGGCACTGCGCGGCGGGGGCGGTGTACCTCGCGTTGGGATTGGAAGCATTGTCTTCCGACGACGGCGTCCATTCGCGCCCGAGCCAGTCCTCCAGCCGGGCCGGCGGGTCGTCCGTCATCTCTTCCCACCAGACGTCGCCGTCCGGGGTGAGGGCCGTGTTTGTGAACAGGCTGTTCTTTTCCAGCGCCGCCATGGCGTGACCGTTGGATTTGAGGCTGGTGCCCGGCGCCACGCCGAAGAATCCGGCCTCCGGGTTGATCGCCCGGAGCGTGCCGTCCGGACCCTGGCGCATCCATGCGATATCGTCGCCCACGCAATTGGCCTTCCAGCCCGGGACCGTGGGCTGCAGCATGGCCAGGTTCGTCTTTCCGCACGCGGAAGGAAAGGCGGCGCCGATGTAATGCTTCCTGTTCTCGGGAGACGTGAGACCCAGGATGAGCATATGCTCGGCCATCCATCCTTCGTCGCGAGCCATTGTCGACGCGATGCGAAGGGCGAAACACTTCTTGCCAAGCAGCGCATTGCCGCCGTAGCCGGAGCCGTAGGACCAGATGGACGGCTCGTCGGGAAAGTGGACGATGTATTTCTGATCTGCATCGCACGGCCACGAGACATCGGACTGCCCCGGCTCGAGCGGAGCGCCGACGGAATGCATGCAGGGCAGGAAGTCGCCTTCGCCGAGGGCGTCCAGCACTTGATCACCCGTTCGGGTCATAATGTGCATACTGCAGACGACGTAAGGCGAGTCCGAGATTTCCACGCCGATTTTGGATGTCGGGGAACCGATGGGTCCCATGGAAAACGGGATGACGTACATCGTCCGCCCGCGCATGGAACCGGCGAACAGTCCCTTCAACGTGCGTTTCATCTCAACCGGCTCCCGCCAGTTGTTGGTGGGTCCCACGTCCTCTTCGTCAGGCGTACAGATGTATGTACGGTCTTCCACGCGGGCGACGTCGCCTGCATCCGAGCGGGCGAGAAAACTGTTGGGGCGAAGATCCGGATTCAGCCGGATGAACGTCCCGGCCCCGCACAGAAGATCGGCAAGCCGATCGTACTCTTCGCTTGAACCGTCGCACCAGTAGATGTCTTTCGGTTGGCAGAGCTTCGCGGCTTCGTTGACCCAGTCCAGCAGTTTGCGGTTTGTGGTCCTTGCGTTTCTCATTCGACTCCTTCCAGGGTTCATGGCGGTCAGTCCACGTACGCCAGGTCTTCCAGAACCGAGGCGTCCGCGACACGGCTTGATATGTCCACGTTGAAGAACCGTTCGATCGGCTCGAACAGTTCCGGATTGTTGCGCTGAACGGTCCGCGCGATTTCAAGTACCTGATTCAGACCTGCCTGATTCATTCGACCCAGCGGCCGCCGGCACGGACCGGCCGGCATGCCGAGAATATTCATCAACGTCTTTATTGGCACGGGGTTGCGGGCCTTGACCTGCGTCGTCCCAAAGGGGGTGTTTTCGTCGGAGAGTACCGTGACCATACCGAAAAGGGGTTGGAGCGCATCCGCCAGCCGATCCGCTTCCGGCATATCGCCGTCGAGAATCGCCTGCGTAAAACGCTGTATGGGACCGGGAACCACATTGGACATGACGGAAATGACGCCTGTTGCGCCAATGCGGGCGTCGGTCATCATCGCGTAGGTGACGTCGTCGTCTCCGGAGAGTATGTAGAAATCGTCGCCGCAGACTTCACGCGTCCGGGCCATGTTTTCCAGGTCGCCCGTAGCTTCCTTGACGGTGTTGACGTTTCCGTAATCACGGTGCAGGATGGCCAGGTCTTCCGGGAGCAGTTTTGTTCCCGATCGACCGGGAATGACATAGGAAACCATCTGGATTTCCGGGAAGGCCTCGGCGACCGGCGCGATGTATTCCCGGCGGATTTCAAGCGAACTGGGACCGTTGTAATATGGATCTACCAGCAGCGCGGTATCGGCGCCGGCGTGTGCGGCGTGTTCCGTTGCGCGCAGGGTTTCCTCGGTGGAATTGCCGCCGGTGCCGGCGATTGCCCGGCATTGCCCTCCGGTCAGCGAGCAGACCCGTTCGGTGACGCTGTTGTGTTCCCCGCTGTTGAGGGTTGGGCTTTCGCCGGTCGTGCCGACTGCGAGTACACCATTAACTCCTTGTGAAACCTGAAATTGGACGAGTTTCTCCAGTCCTGGTTCGTCTACGCCCTTGTCGTGATCCAGGGGTGTGATGAGGGCCGTGTAACATCCGCTGAATAACATGGGTTCACCTCCGGATTGTGTTGGCAGCCCGGATGGGCTCTTCCAACGGGCTTTTCAGGGGAACCCAAAAAAAACAGCCGGTTCCCGATGGGGATGGAGGCAAGGCCGGCCGTGCAAGTTCCAGCATGGATGGCGCAAGAGAGCACTCCACGGAGGTTTCCGTGACAGTCCAGCGGATCTTATCCGATTGGACCAGCCCCTGTCTGCGGCGAAACAGACTCGGGACTTCGGCAGGTTCACCCTTTCACCGATGAGCCGACTACGCCTCGCATTCACCGGGTACTGTTGAAAACCTGCGCCTCTACCCTTGCCTTTCGAAAGGAACAAATTAGACAATGGACGGGTCCGTGTCAAGTGGAAAGATGAAATGCGGGGCCCTAATGTCCTGTCCCGAAAATTCCTCACCATTCGACCGACGATTCATCCCGTCTCGCTACGTTCCCCTCGCTCGCCGACCATACGCAGGTCGCCTGCGCGCGGGCGCCTTGCGAGCCGGGCGACTCGGCGGTCGAATTTAGGCAACTTATTTCCGGGACAGGACACTAGTGTAACATAGT